>SFQZ01000087.1 GCA_004562915.1 bacterium | reverse complement strand
GACGATTGCGGCATATTTGCATCTTCGCTTCGAAGATATTCATCCATTTGCTGATGGAAATGGACGGGTAGGAAGAACTTTGATGAATTACTATCTTATGACCCATGATTATCCGCCATTGATTTTGTATAGTGAGGATAAGAGAACATATTACATGGCTTTGGCTGTGTATGATAAAACGGGTCAGATTTCAGTATTTATCGAGTTTCTTAAGGAACAGATGGTGAAAACATGGGAACGGAAAAAGAGAGTTCCGGTAAGGCTGAATATGTTTTTGTAAATGAAGTAAATTGATAAAGAGGCAAAGCGTGCCATATTGGCAGATTGCTTTGCCTCTTTTAGAAGAGTACTTATTTCTTAATCTGATTCAACTGTTCATTTAAAGCCAGAAGTTGTTCTTTTGTTACAGTTAGGCCGGTCATTCCTGCCATGCTGATCATGCGAAGAAGGGTAAAGCTTCCAAGCATCTGCATGGTGGCTTCATTAATCATGGAAGCGGCCTGCTGTCCGCCTGCCATCTGTTCCATCATAGCAGCAATGAGTACTTTTCCGTCTTCGGTTTTCAGAATATCCTCCAACTTATCATTCAGTGAGAAATATCCTTCCGGCGCGGTGATGTCAAACCAGTTCAGGATTGCACCCTTTTCTTTTAAACGATAGTCTTCGTTAAACACTTCGACCTTGCGGAGGAAGCTTTCGTCTTTGCATTCTCCTGCAACGGCAATCAGGGTAGTTTCTCCACTGTTTGGTACTTCAAAGTAGAAGAAGTGTTCCGGTGAAGACTGTTTTCCAAGGCTTACTCCGTTTGCAAACAGCTCGACTTCCGGCTGATTTGAGTAAACAGTTACTTTCGTCACATCTTCAACACGGTCCACATATCTTTTGCTGCAGATATGGACGAACGGGTCATCGGAGAGCCATGCTTTGTAAGCATAGAAAGAATCTTTCTTATATTTGCGGTCAAAGGTGACAAGTCCTTTATGATTCTGGCCGTTTTCGCCGCCTTCATTTCGGGAGTCAGCTCCGAAGTCAAACATATTCCATACATGGGTTGCCCACAAATATTTCCGTGTGTATAGCTGTTTGATCAGTTCTTCGTGGTAATATGCCTGATATTCCTCTGTGTAATCGCCCTGATCCGGATTGGAATTATGCCAGTTCAGTGCCTCACATCCATATTCGCTGCATCCGATCGGAATGTTCGGATGTTTTTCGTGGAACTTGTCGAACCATGGTCCGTTCATGGAAGTATTTCCACCGTACCATCCGAAATAGTGGTTGTAAGACACTACATCCGGAATCTGGATATATGGGTCATCCATGCTGCAGCTGGAAAGACAGGCAATGGTCGTAAGGCGCGTTTTATCCATTTCATGAACAATGTCATTCAGGATATGGTGGTTTTCCAGAAGATCCTCATCGGACTCGCCGCCCATGGTGATTTCGTTAGAAAGTCCCCAGACAACGATGGAAGGATGATTGTAGTTCTGTACGACGAGCTCTTTCATCTGGGAAATCGTATTTTCACATCCTTTTGGAAGATGAGTGGAAATGTACGGAATTTCTGCCCATACAACCATACCTCTCTCATCACAAAGATCATAGAAATACTGGTCATGCTGATAATGAGCAAGGCGGATTGTTGTGGCTCCAAGTTCGCAGATTAGCTCCATATCTTCTACTTGGTGTTCCGGAAGAAGTGCATTTCCGATACCCCATCTGTCCTGATGACGGGATACACCGCGCAGAGGATATTCTTCTCCATTTAAAATAAATCCGTTTTCCGGGTCAATCTTAAAGGTTCTGCATCCGAAATGTGTGGATACATTGTCGAGTGTAGTTTTATTTTCCAGAAGAACAGCTTCGGCGGTATAGAGGTAAGGATTCTTCTTTCCGTGCCATAAATGAACATTTTCCAGTGTAAATACTGCTTTGGTATCCGTGCTCTTAGCTTCGGCAACGACAGAGCCGGAAGCATCTTTTAAGGTGTAGAGAATCTGCTGATATTCTTTTTTATTTGTGACAAATACTTCTACGGTAACATTTGCAGAAGTTCCGGAGATTTCAGGCGTTACCTGGATTCCCGGGCCGCCGAAATAGTCCAGATCAAAGTGGGAATCACTTACGGCAAGGATATTTACATTCCGGTACAGACCACCATAGAAGGTGAAATCTGCATGCTGCGGATAAACAGTATCATTTACGCTGTTATCTACTTCGATTACAATCAGGTTCTTTGCTTCCAGAGCATCGGTGATATTGACTCTCCAGGTAGAATAGCCGCCGTCGTGGCTTCCCATTTTCTTGTTGTTTACATACACAGAAGCGGAAGAGTTGGCTCCGCAAAGCTCCAGATAATACTGATCTGCTTCCGGAAGTTCGGATTTTTCCAGTTCTCTTGCGTAAAATGCAGTTCCGCGGTAGAGGTCATTTCCCCCATCCTGCCCGTCGATGGCGTTCCAGGTGTGCGGGATGTTTACCCAGTACCAGCACTCAGGCATGGTTTCCGGAACGCAGGTGGCTTCTTTAGAAAATGCCCATTTAGTATTAAGATTTACAATTTGTCTCATTCGGTATTCCTCCTAATTAGCAGCGTTTTTCGCTTTCAGAATCTCAATGTTTTTTAGTACTTTTTTCTTGCTCAGTGGATAAATGAAAATCAGACTAAGTGCTACAAGTAAGTATAATACAGCAGGGATTAAAGTTGCAGTATTGTAAATTCCCTGTACAACAGCTTCGGTCTGAACAACAGCAGCAGAATCAAATCCGATCCAGCCAAGTGCCCATCCGCCAAGTCCGCCGGCAACAGCCTGTCCAAGCTTGCGGGCGAATGAATATACAGCATAAACGGTTCCGTCTTCACGGCTTCCGGTGCGGATTTCCTGGTCATCGATGATGTCTGTGATAAATGCCCACATGATCAGGTTAAATACGCCAAATCCAAGGAATCCGATTACGTTGATGATAATGTAGGTCCACATAGACTTGGTTTTCATAATGAACAGAAGGAAGCAGGCAACAGCACCGCTGACACTTCCGAAGATTCCTACTTCTTTTTTACCGAATTTACGGCTGAGCGGAACGGCAACCGGTGCAAGAAGGATACCCGGAAGCATGCTCACAGCGTTCATGACCATAACACCGCTCTTGTCTTTGAAATAATCGATGAACAGATACTGGTTGATGGACTGGTTCAGAATCTGCGCTGCAAGGATGCAGATGGAAGCGATTACGATTCCGATCAGTGCACGGTTTGTAACCAGAGTCTTCGCTGTCTCGACAAGACTTACATGTTTGGTGTTTCCTGCAGGCGTAGCTTTCACACGTTCTGTTGTCATAAAGTAACAGATGAGGTAGCTGGCAATTGAAAGAACGGAAAATACCAGTGCAACGATCGGGAAGAGTTCCCCCTTTACAATCTGGTTTCCGGCTGCGTCAGATGCATACAAAATTGCCGGAGCACCGATACCTACAGCGATGTTGGCAACAACAGAACCGAGGCTTCGGAAGGTAGAAAGCGCTGCACGGTCATCTGCTTCCGGACTGATCAGAGAAGCCATGGAACCGTAAGGAATATTGATCGCGGTGTAAAAAATGCTGCCCCAGAGAAGGTAGGTGGCAAACATATAGACGATGCGCAGCGTCATCGGCGCGTTGGCCATGGAAGTCTGATACATCAGGAAACTGGCAAGTGCCACCGGTCCGCACATACGGCGCAGCCATGGTTTGAATTTCCCGTCTTTTGCAGGCTTTGCCTTGTCGGCAATACGTCCCATCGTTACGTCGGTAAATGCATCAACGACCCTTGCTACAACAAACAGGGTTCCTACAAGCCCCGGGCTGATTCCAAGTACTTTTGTGTAGAACACCATCAAAAATACACTGGCAAATGTGAATGTGAAGTCGTTACCGAGGTTACCGATCAGGTAGCCGACCTTGTCCCGCCAGCCAAAGGGACGAATCTGTTTTTCTTTGCTCATTCGTTTTCTCTCCTTTGTTTAAAGATTTATTTGTAATGCTTATCCTAAAGGATATCCGAAATTCCAGTGAGAAATATTTTTGCTGAATTTGTAATATTTTTATATTATGTTGAAAAATAATAAAATATATACAATAATTGGAATGTAAGACAAAATATGGAAGGAAGAATGAGAATGAAATACGATGCTACTCTAAAATTTTTTACAGATATCATGGAAAATATGCAGCTTGAAGTCAGGATTTTCAAAAAGCCGTATGGGGAAGTGGAAGAAATGGCAGGCGGAATACGCAAAATTGTGTTTCAGCTGATCGATTATGAAAAATATGTGTATCGTTTTTTCTCTTCCTGCAAGCCAAACACGATTTACAAAGTGTTTGATGAATTTCTGTTTAATTTTATCATCATGCTGCTTCCGGACACCGAAGTGCCGTCTTATATGGTCATCGGACCTTATACGATGAACCCGTGGACCGAAGATGCAATCTTAAATAAAGCGCAGGAATTTCATGTTTCATCCAGTCTCTATCCGGCATTTAAGGACTGTTATGAATCTGTTCCGATCGTGGTGGATTCCAGCACGCTTTTTATGTTGGTAAATGTGTTTGCGGAAAATATCTGGGGATCCAGGGATGCATTTACAATGCAGGAGTTAATCGGAGGAGCGGAGATCCTTCCTGATGCCGGGAAGAGTGAGAAGCTTTTCATAGCTCCGGATGAACTGCAGATGAAAATGAAGAATCTGGAAGAAAAATATCTGTCAGAAAATGAAATGCTTCAGGCAGTTGCAAAAGGACAGCTCCATAAGATCGAGATGTATCTTGGCCGGATCAACCTGCAGACGGTAGAACAGCGGGTGGCGGACCGGACACGAAATGCCAAGAATTATGCGATCATCACAAACACGCTCTTGAGAAAAACGGTGGAAAATTGCGCGGTACATCCATTCCATATCGACAAAGTCTCAGCGGAGTTCGCAAAGAAAATCGAACTTCAGACTTCCGAAAAAGGGGTGACTTTGCTGATGAAAGAGATGGTGAGAAAATATACACTTCTTGTAAAGAATCATTCTCTTCGGGGATATTCTCCTGTTATAAGAAGGGTGATGATCAATATTGATTCCGATCTGGCCGCGGACTTAAGCCTCAGCAGGCAGGCACAGCTTCTGGAAGTGAATCCCAGTTATCTGTCAACCCTGTTTAAGAAAGAGACCGGTCTCACCCTGACAGAATACGTGACAAGAAAGAGGATTGGCCAGGCAATCTTTCTGCTTAACTCTACCAATATGCAGATTCAGACGGTGGCGGCGTATTGCGGAATTCCGGATCTTTGTTACTTTACGAAAACATTCAAAAAGCTTGTCGGAATGACTCCTACGGAGTACAGAGGGTATGTGATGCGATAGGAAAATGATTCTGGATATGATTGCTTGATCTGATTACTTGATTTGAAAAGAAAGGTTTGTTATCATGAATTTAGAGTTGCATATTCAGTGTGGAAACAGGAAGGAGGAACGTATATGCCAATCGGAATTATTGCCAATTCACTTTCTGTGATCGTTGGCGGTATTGTGGGGATGATAGCGGGAAACAGACTCTCGGCTGATTTCAAAGAAAAGTTAAATATGATCTTCGGCATTTGCGCTATGGGGATGGGCATCAGCTCAATTGCACTGATGGAGAACATGCCGCAGTTATTTTTGCAGTGATTTTTGGAACATCGTTCGGATTGCTCATGCATCTTGGAGAGAAGATTAACAAAGCGTCAAAAGGAATGGAAACGATCATCGGAAAGTTTATGAAATCCGGAAATCATGGGTTATCGGAAAAGGAATTTGAAGATACGCTTGTCACGGTAATCGTTTTGTTCTGCGCCAGCGGAACCGGTATATATGGTTCCATTATTTCAGGTATGAACGGCGATCACAGCATTTTGATAGCAAAATCGATTTTGGATTTTTTCACGGCTTTGATTTTTGCCTGCATTCTGGGAGGCGTGGTGGCCGTTATTGCAATTCCGCAGTTTCTCATTTTCTTTTTGATGTTTTTGTTGGCAGGGATCATCTATCCACTGACGACGCCTGCAATGATCAATGATTTCAAGGCCTGCGGCGGATTCCTTCTTCTTGCTACAGGTTTTCGTATGATTAAAGTGAAAATGTTTCCGACAGCGGATATGATACCAGCGATGATACTTGTTATGCCCTGCAGTTGGATATGGGTTACATATATTATGCCGTTTGTCAGTTGATGGCATGGAAAGTGAGGATATGGTATGGCGTTAGCGAGTGAAAAGATCTATACGATTGAAGATATTTACAATTTACCGGAAGGGCAGAGGGCGGAATTGATTGATGGGCAGATTTATATGATGGCGCCTCCGAATAGACAACATCAGGAAATAGTCGGGGAACTATACAGAGAAATTTCAAATTATATACGTTCCAATCATGGATCATGTAAGCCATATATTGCGCCGTTTGCCGTATTTTTGAATGAAAATGATAAAAATTATGTTGAGCCGGATATTGCTGTTATCTGTGATAGAAATAAATTGAACGAAAAAGGCTGCCTGGGAGCACCGGACTGGATTATCGAAGTTGCTTCGCAAGGGAGCCAGCGTATGGATTATATGATAAAATTGTTCAAGTATCGAACGGCTGGGGTCAGGGAATATTGGATCGTTGATAGACAGAGAAACAGAATTACGGTGTACAATTTCCAGAATGATGACGTAAAAGAATTTTCTTTCTCGGATATGGTGAAGGCCGGAATATTTGAAGATTTTGAAATGGATTTTTCGAATGTTATTTGAAATTATCAAATAGGTAAGAAAAAGGGATGCTGCTTTGGGTGAAATGCATCCCTTTTTGATTGTGGTTTTTATTGAAGTTGCTATAAGTTTTTGCTTTTTAAGCCGTTCCCGTAATATGCCTTGCCACATACACCCCGCTTGCGGATGCGTGGGACAGGGAATGGGTCACACCGCTTCCGTCACCGATCACATACAGTCCTTTGTATGGCGTTTCCAGGTTTTCGTCAATATCCACTTCCATGTTATAAAACTTAACTTCTACGCCGTAGAGAAGGGTATCATCATTCGCGGTACCCGGTGCAATCTTATCCAGAGCATAGATCATCTCGATGATTCCGTCAAGGATTCGTTTCGGCAGTACCAGACTCAAATCTCCCGGAGTTGCGGCGAGTGTCGGGCGCACCAGTCCTTCTTCGATTCGTTTCTCATTGCTTCGTCTTCCTCGGATCAGATCCCCGAAACGCTGTACGATCACGCCGCCGCCCAACATATTTGACAGACGGGCAATACTTTCTCCGTATCCGTTGCTGTCTTTAAATGGCTCAGAGAAATGCTTGGAAACAAGCAGGGCGAAGTTTGTGTTCTCTGTCTGCTTTGCGGGATCTTCATAACTGTGTCCGTTTACGGTCACGATTCCTTTTGTATTTTCATTTACGACGATTCCGTTCGGATTCATGCAGAAGGTACGGACATTGTCCTCGAATTTCTCAGTGCGGTATACGATCTTGCTTTCGTAGAGTTCGTCGGTCAGGTGAGAGAAGATTTCAGCCGGAATTTCCACACGCACACCGATATCAACGCGGTTGGAGCTGGTCGGTATTTTCATTTCGCGACAGACTTTTTCCATCCATTTGCTACCGCTTCTACCTACGGATACAATACATTTTTCGCAGTCGTCAAACTGTTCGCCGCAGTATACGCGATAACCTCCGTCTGCCATCTCAAGGCGGTCAACCTGATAATTGAAGCGGAATTCAACCTTATCTTTCAGTTCAGCGTAAAGGTTTTCCAGAACCACATAATTGATGTCGGTTCCCAGATGACGGACAGAAGCATTCAGAAGATTCAGTTTGTTCTGCATGCAGAGCTTTTTGAATCGGGTTCCGGCTGTGGAGTACATACGCGTTCCCTCTCCGCCGTGTGTTACGTTGATTTCATCTACATATTCCATCAACTCGATTGCCTTTTTGCGCCCGATATGTTCGTAGAGTGTACCGCCAAAATCATTGGTAATATTGTATTTTCCATCAGAAAATGCACCTGCACCGCCAAAACCGCTCATGATTGCACACGTTTTGCAGTTTATGCAAGATTTTACTTTTTCGCCGTCGATTGGGCAGCGCCGTTTTTCGAGCGGGTTGCCCAGCTCAAATACGGCAATCTTTAAATCGGCATTCTGCTTTACTAATTCATATGCAGAAAAAATTCCCCCCGGTCCTGCGCCGATAATAATAATGTCATATTTCATAATGATCTCCTTTCGTCATGTGGTCTGTACAACATTTACAGAAGACACTTTTTTATAGGATATGCAGTTTCCCTAATAACATAAGGAACTCGCAGTCTTATTTTGGGGATAAGAATACGAGTTCCGATGTAGTCACTTCTTAACATTTCCTATTTGTCGTATATGTTTTTCTGCTCTTATCATAGCACAATTTATAGAGCGATTCCAGAGAGAAGTTTACACCATCGAAACGATATTGTAAATTGACAATTTGGAAATAAGAAAATAAAATTAAAGGAGAGAATTGCTGCAAACTATCTTAAAATAGCAAGATTAGAAGATAAGAAGAGAGGTAGAAGACGATGGAATTACTGGAACTTATGAGAACAAGACGCAGTGTCAGAAGCTACAAAGACGATGCAGTGTCAGAGGAAGATATCACAAAAATCTTACAGGCAGGTATGCTTTCCGCATCCGGTAAAGCGATCCGTCCATGGGATTTTATCGTAGTTGAAGATAAAGTAGTTCTTCAGAAAATGGCCGGATGCCGTGCAGGCTCTGTTAAAATGCTGAAAGAAGCAGCTTGCGCGATCGTTGTTGTCGGGAACGGTGATGCTTCTGATGTATGGATTGAGGACTGTTCAGCAGTCATGAGCAACATGCACTTGATGGCACATGCCCTCGGACTTGGAAGCTGTTGGGTACAGGGAAGACTCCGTAAAGCAGATGACGGAAGAGATACAGAAGAGTATGTAAGAGATATTCTCGGCTATCCGGAGAATTATAAACTCCTTGCAATCCTGACGGTAGGAGTACCGAACGAAGAAAAAGCAGCATATGAGCTGGATAAACTTCCGGTGGAGAAGATCCACAGAGAAAAATTCTAGAGAGAATATTTGGTAGATGACTTTTCAGAAAATGAGAAGAGTTTCATGAAAGTGAAGGTCTTCTCATCTTTTTTGCCATGCATACGCTAAAATGTGGTGGTAGACTGTTTTAAACGTCGAATTTTATCGAAATATCACTTTATTTATCGATTGGCAAAAGGCTATTGACATCGGTCGTTCTATTTTTTATATTGAATGTAATCAAAAAATCAGGAAAGCATTATTTTAGAGAGTGACATTGCGGAGAAACCAGTATAAAACACAAGAAAGTTTGCAATGAAAGTAACTAATTGTTTTTATTGCGCACGAAAAAAATAGTGTAATATACTGAAAGGAGAAATGGATGCAGGAAGTAAAACTGCAATGGCATTCAGCGTTTACCTCTGCGCTAAGAATTGAACTTGAGGAAAATATGGATAATCTGCTAATAGAAGAGGAACACCTCCTGGGAAAGAAACCGATGCAGATAGATGTTCTGATTGTCAAAAAGGATGTCGGAATTCGTATTCGTAAGAATATTGGACGAATATTCAGGAAGCACAATATAATTGAATATAAATCGCCGGAAGACTATCTCAGTATTAACGATTTCTATAATGTATTTGGGTATGCCTGTCGTTATCAGGCAGATACGGATAAAGTAATGGAAATAGATCCGGAAGAAATTACAATTACATTTGTTGCCCATTCCTATCCAGGGAAGATGTTAGAACATCTGAAGAAAGTATGGCATATGCACATAGTAAAAAAGGAGGGCGGAATATATTATCTGACAGGAGCAGCGTTCCCGATTCAATTAGTGGTGACAAAGGAATTGTCCGATACAAATAATTTCTGGTTGAAAAGTATAAGGAACGATTATAAAGAAAAAGAAGAATTCATGGAGCTGCTTGACCGGTACGAGATGAAGAAGGAATCGGTTTATTATCAGGCTGTGATGGATATTATTCTTCGGGCAAACAGAAAAGTGATCGAGGAGGAACGGAAAGTTATGTGTGATGCGTTAAGAGAATTGTATGAAGAATGGTTTGCGGATGAATTGGAAATGAAGAGAAAAGCAGCAGTGGCTGAGGGACTTAAACAGGGACTTAAACAGGGAATTGAGCAGGGAATTGAGCAGGGAATTGAGCAGGGAATTGAGCAGGGAATCGAGCAGGG
>SFQZ01000086.1 GCA_004562915.1 bacterium | reverse complement strand
GTAGAAAATCAGTGCCTTGAAAAAGTCTGAATTTCTGCCGGACTGTCTCCTTCTTACACATCAGGGGCCAAAACTGCTATTTCCCGACAGCCCCTTTTTTCCTGAATATTTTACATATGCATCTGAATAAAACGGTATCACCAGATTACGAACTGTTTTAGCTTCCTCTTCGGATTCATATCTTCCTGCTGTAATGGCAAACCACCCCGGATTGAGTCCGTCCCATTCCGAAGTATTAATCACTTCCGCAGCAAATCCATTTTCGATAAGCTCCTTTGCAATACTTTCAGCTCCCTGGAAATCTTTTGTTGCAGCACACCATACCCCATAAAAAGGTGTCTCTGTCGCCTCCTGCGACACGAACATTAAAATATCCTTGACCAGTTCACCATTTTCTGCATTAATAGCTGCTTCTACCATAGTGTCCGGTTGTACCATATTCGGATCATCCAAATACAAATAATAAGTGATATCGGAAGGAACTTTAATCCCCACTTCTGTTTGCCCTGGATTTCCTATTATGATACAGTCTCCCCTATATTCAGATTCTTCCTCTGTCCATACGTGAGTATAAACAATCTCCCCTCCTAACCATGCAATCAAAGAATCCGTACTTATCGATTTTTCAACGCCAAATGCTGTTCTGGCACCTTCTTCCATGAAATAAACAGCGGAAGTACCTGGCTTATCGGAATCTTCTTTTTCATTTCCCCATGACTGAACTTTGATATCCGGGTTCTCATACACATACACATTAAGTCCTTCCCAGAATTCCACAGGTTCTCCCATGATTTCTTCCAGTTCCTCTACAGATATGTCCAAAAGATCTTCATAGTTTTCGGAAAGTTCCATAGATGCATTGTTTTCATCTGCTGCAGCAGTTTCAGAATTCATCTTTATTTCTCGATTCTCTTCTTCCACAGCTTCTACTGTTCCTGCCTCCTGTTTCGAGGTATCATTTGATACCGTTTGCGTCATTTCTTTCAATCCCCAAATACCCACACCAATGACACATACAATAACCACAAGACCTCCTATGACAGCTTTGATTCCTGCAGACATACGGTTTCTTGCTCTGGCCGCTGTATGAGAATCCGGCACAATTTCTGTCACTTTATCTGACTGCTCATTCTCTTGTATGCTTTCCGAAATATCCTGTTCAGCTCCGCAATAAGCACAAAATAGTGCTCCCTCTTCAAGTTCACTTCCACAATTATGACAATACATAACAAATATCCTTTCCAAAATACAAAAAAATACATGCCTTACCTTTTTTCATATTTTCCTCTTTTTCTGCAGGTTTTCCTACAGATTATATTTTGTTTTGATTTTAATCTCTGTAAACAGATATTCCTCTTCCGGCATAATGTTTTTTGTCAGCATATTGGCAAGAATGTACAAAGGACGATACCCCTGGAAAAATCCGTTCTGGTCCACGAGAAAATCTACAGTTCCTTCTTTGATTGCTTTCTCGTTTTTTGGTGTCTGATCATAAATCACCACATAAGGCCGCCTGGTCAGCCCTAACTTATCAAATGCAGTCTTAACGCCAGCCTGTCCCCCGGACACTACAAAAATGCCGTTAATGCCCGGAATATTCATCATAGAATTTTCAATGATCCGCTCCACCTCGGCCGTCTCATCAAAACTTCCCTGAACTCCTGCAATCTCAAGCTTTGGATAAGATTTTTTGATTTCTTCCACAAATCCATCTACACGGGCATTATTTACCACGTTACTGAAATATCCCGTGATGATCAATACTTTTCCGCTTCCTCTTGTCATAAGCCCCATCAGACCTGCTGCTGTCTGACCACTTCTTCGGTTATCCATGCCCACAAAGCAGGAGCGCCTGGTTCCTACAATATCTGAGTTAAATGTCACTACGGGAATTTTCTTCTCTTCTGTCAGCCAGTTAATCTTTTCCCGGATTCTGTCACAGTCCACAGGCATCAGTGCGAGTCCCTGGATTCCTTCTGCCGCCAGTTCTTCGATCGCACGCACCTGTTCGTTTTCATCCACAGAAAACACTTCTCTCAGCACAATCTCAACACCCCAGTTTTTTAATTCCTCACCAGCCTGCCGGATTCCCCGGTTAATCTCCAGCATAAAGGATGCTTTTGCCAGCTGTGTGACCACTCCGATCTTTATATTTGCTTTTTTATCTAGAGTTTTCTTCTTTCCTCTGGGCACGTATCCCATCTCTTCGGCAATCCGCAGAATTCTCTCCGCAACCTCCGGGTTAATACGACCACGATTATTCAGTGCTCTGTCTACCGTTCCTCTGGATACATTTGCTTTTTCTGCGATCTGCTGTATTGTTACTGCCATTTTCCTTCTCCTGTTCTTTCACGGATATTTTCTTTCATCATATCATGTAAAAAAAAGGCACGCAATAATTTTGCGTGCCTTTTTATCATTCCCTTTTCATCGCATATTTTTTCTGCTCAGATGAGCCAGGATTCTGAGTACCCCATAACCAAGAATTGTAATTCCTATAAAAAACAACAACGCCATTTTTACAGCCTGTGACTGATCAGCCCCCATTTTCCATGTACATAACGCATAAACAACAGAAAATATTCCTGCACATACTACACTGATGATTGCGTCCCGTATGGGTGTACTCTTTACTTTTGAACCGGTTTCCCATACTCCATGATGCACCATGACAGCAATATATGTGATTCCACCAATCACCACAGCAGCTGTTTCCCCTATTACAAGATAAAAGTTAACCGTCAACATCATCTGTATCACGATGGCTATTGTACAAATCGCAAACATCAGTACAAATGCTGTGTTTCCGGCTTTTGCCGCTTTTTCTTTTTCCATCTCACTGTAATCCGCAACTTTTAATAATGTTTCTTTTTCCTCTTTGTCCATGTCCTTGCTTTTCCTTTCTCCATTTAATATTTCTTTCAGATCCACATCATAATAGTCAGCAATCTGAATCAGAATACTCAGATCCGGCATATTCGTTCCTGTCTCCCATCGGGAAACCGTCCGACCTGATACTCCAAAAACCTCTGCAACCTGTTCCTGTGTAATACCCTTTTCTCTCCGAAGTTCTTTCAGAAAGAGTCCGATTTTTTTCAAATCCATGATGGGTTCCTCCTTTCACATCACATGTTACAGACTTCCGATTCAAAAAAACACGACACAAAGCAAGAAATGTCAATATTTTCTGAGTAAACATGGGATAGACATGGTATGTCCGGGTAAGTATATGTATCAATTGGCTGCTTATGCATTCATACTTTATACTTTGCATATATCTTGTTGTATACAACCACAAGTAACCCGATACCTACAGTACAATCAACAACAATCAAAGCTCCGGCAATCAACGCACTCCAGCACATAGCAAAGGTACTGATCCACAGAGATATGGAATATATCATCCACATGATACCATTTGCTCTGTTGTAAGCCTTAATATCTCTGATCTCAGATTCTTTCACGGAAGAACCGGACCAGAACCACATAGGTTTTTTTCTTTTCCACGCATAGATTCCAATACCGGTGAAAATTGCGCTGCACGGAATCATAATAACAAACCAGATGATGTTCTCCATAATTTTGCCTGTCCTTTATTTTTTAGATTCAAGTTGTTTTGTATCTCTTGTGCCGTCATAGAAAAGGTCATATTCTTTATCACACTGCTCTTCTCCACTGATAATAATTTTAACATGATCATCACACCATTCAACACTCCATATGGAAGGACGGATACACCCACCATCATCAAATAACTCAAAATCATATTTTACAATAGCATGATTCCCCTCTTTCAAAACCAAACGTCCGTCGGCACTGCTGAAAAAAATAGGGCTTCCAACCGATTTTAAGACAACTGTATATTTACCATCATCAGAAACCTTACTATCCACATCTGAAACAGCATAATTCAAAGAGTAATAAAACAAAAAACTTAACAATACAAATATCGCCAAAAGACTGGCAACAATACCAAGAAGTACTTTTATAATTTTGTTTTTTATCAGTATACGACTAACAATTAATACAATTACTAAAAGCACTATACAAATATGAAAACTCATGTTCTCTCCTCTGATCGGTACTCTAATATATCACCCGGTTGGCAATCCAAAGCATCACATATTTTAATAAGTGTTGATACCTTGATTGCCTTTGCTTTCCCATTCTTTAATATGGACATATTAGCAAGCGTAATTCCCACTTTGTCAGCAAGCTGAGTAACACTCATTTTCCTTTTTGCGAGCATCACATCAATATTTATAATCAGTTTTCCAGGTAATTTTTCTTCCATGTCGCCCTCCATTAAATTGTCAAATCACTCTGCTCCTGCAAATCTGCTGCTTTCATGACAAGATGAGATAACGCCGCTGCAATAATAGCAATTGCAATTCCTACAAAAGCTATCAACATAGACATGAGTAATATCCAAATTGGGTTAAGATTTAATACGCAGAACACTATATTTCCCACAACAAAAAACGCCGTATCTCCAGCTGCAAGATAAGAAATCTTCGTAAGTCTATCAGCGTTTTCTAAAGAGAAAGATTTATCTTTGCCTATGCTGGCTGCAATTTTCCATCCGTATATCAGTACAATGTAACAAGGGATCCCTGTCAGCCATAAGAAAATCAACCATGGCCAAAAAGCATACATAAATTCCGGATATGCATCCACTAAACTTCTACCATAAAAAGGAAAGATAAGGAAATAAAAACCGGCCCCTATCAAGCCAACGCACATAATAATCACCTGAAGCCACCAGGAAAGCTTTTTTTGATTCATCTTTTTTCTCCTTCAGAATAAATTTATCGTATTACGATAAATTTATTATACTCCTATTGCCACAAATGTCAAATGCTTTTTATCGTATTGCGATAAATATCTGTTCTTATCTTCCGGATGAGCTTTATTCTATTTAAGCGAATATTACCATATATACGGCTTTTTTCAGCATTTCCGCAATTTTCTGATTTGCTTCTGTTTTCAATGCAAGGTGTTTATCATTTCTGGCGATCATTGTAGATCCGTCTTAAGTTGCTTTTTTCCCAACAAGCATTGTTGTACAAGCCATTTTATTATCTCCTTTATCTTAAGTATTCTATTTTTCTTTCAGTATATAGGTCTGTTTTCTAAAATCAACCTTCACTTTTGTCCCATTAGAAAAAGTTGTTTCCTGTATCATGTAATCACCATCAATTATTTCATGACGCAGCATTTCGCACTTTGCCACTTTTTCATGTAAATCAGATACCACTTTACATCGTTTTATCTGCTCTTCCAAAGTCATTTTCACCTGCTCATCAAATGCACCATCTGTATTGGGGTAAGCAGCATCACGAATCAGATATGGTGCACCTCCATTGAGCAGTGCATACAGCATATAGTCTTCTTCTTCACTTACTTTATCCATCATCCACGGTTCAATCACACAGTCATGATATACGAGATTATATAAAGGTACCGGTATTCCTTCTTTCGGAGTTCCCGGCTGTTTCATCATAAAATCATAAGGCGCATAGTGACAGAAGACCAGGCTGGGAACTGCCCAGTCACTCACTTCTTCTGAACTTGGTAAAATACCGCAAGAAAGCAGATACTCAAAACATTTCCCTCGGAATTCATAGCATTCCCTACGCGTCATTCTATGTTCCGGGTGATCACATTCATCCCCTTCATTGCAAGTGAAAACATCCAGATATGCTCCATCCAGTTCAATTCCCTGTTTTTTAATTTCAGAAAAATTTCTTCTCACATAGCCGGGAGCCTGCGTAGCACACAAATAAGACTGTGGGCCGCCTGCCCATCTCTGATGCTTTGGAATGGTTCCATCCGGGAGTCTGCAAGCGTAATTTTCATCAAAACTGGGAGCTGTCAGATAGTAATCTCTGTACTGGTCATGAATCCCAAACAAATATCCACATTCGTGCAGAGCATCTGACAAATCCTTCATTCCTTCCCAGCCGCCAGCCTCTTTACATGCCGGAAGATAATCCGGATGACGATTATCATATCCGGGCTGTGCCCAGCCATCAAGATGCAGATACAATTTTTCTACTCCCATTTCATGGAGAGTACGTATCTCTTTTTCTCTTTGCGCAAATGATGTAAGATGATTATTCTTTTCCGGATTCTCAGGATCAAAGAAATCTGAATTTTTCTGTACCTGAGTTTTAATCCCCTTATGTACAAATGCACAGCCAATCAGCTGATCAACAGACGGATTTCGCGCTGCTTTCTCCGCAAGAGTCCTGAGCTTTCCCTGCTCATTCACATACTTCCTGTATATTTTACAAAGATCATTATAATCGCAATCAGATGCCAGCGTATATTTTATGATTCTCCGGTAATCCATTTTTCCAAGGCTCGGTTCAAAATAAATCCCTACATGCGTGTACGGACCGCCTGCCGGATGCTCTGCGCAATATCCTGCATTCCACGGAGTCACACAAATCGCTATATAACCTTCCCGATCTTTCACCTGACCAAACCAGGGCATATATCCACCTGCAGTTTCAAAAAGACCGTTAAATCCCACCGGAGCCAATTCGGTTTCCCAGGTATTCGGAATCAGAATTCCCTGTTGATGCGTAAGAAGAGTGTACCAACTGTCCTTCTTCTCATCAAATTCCATATCACCCGGCCAGAAAACCTTCTGCACATGAAGTCCTTCTTCCTGCAAAGGAACCCATTCAAAATAGATATCTCCGGTGTTTTCTTCGATCCAGATTAAAGTTTCGAAACTATATGGGAACTTTTTTCCTTCATTTTCGAATCCCTCAAATCGACTCCGGATTCCCTCACCAATTCCCATATGGTAATACTCATGAGAAACCATTACCGCGTCCTGAAAGAGAAACTCACCTTCCGAACATATGAGACGAGGTTGAAATTCTTCTCTCCACCTCCATCTGGTATTTCCTCTTTCTACAGATACTGCCAAACTGGTCTCGTTCAATATTACAATCGTTCCATTTTTTTCAATTATTTTCATATATAATCCTCACCAAATATCTTCGTCAAAACACTTTATAAATGAAAAGAAGACCTGTTAATTTACCTAACAAATCTTCTTTTCCATCATTTTTCTACAACCATATTACCGCTCTACATGGAATCTGTCAAATATTCCCGAATGTTTTTAGGATTTCGGGAGCGTGAAACGCGAAGAAATCCGTAAGCATCATGGGGTCAAAAGCTTTTGACCCCAACATCGTAGTATACGATTGCTAAAATTTCAATTGTCGTAACTATGATACACGGTAAAGATCTGTATAAGGACCTCCGGCAGCAAATACTTTTCCCCCTGAAAAACACATTCAACCGGAATGCCGGCTTCCAGCTCAGGAACATATTTCTTCAAATTGAAGGCACTTAACTTTATTCCCAATTCTTGTAACGATTTCGATGAAATCTCCAGAACTTTACTTTCCGGAAAACGTCTGTGGTATGCCGCATGAAGTGCTGTAATATTTTTTTGATTTTGTGAAGAGGTCCTACTATTTTCGCTACTGACAAATATCTACCACTCCTGATTTTACCGTAGAATTTGAAAATTGAAATCCTCCACCCTCACCGTTAAGATTAAGATACATATGATCCAGTTCATTCTCATTCACGATCCATGCCATATTCACCTGTATACTCTCGCCCGGCTTTAAGGAAGAAATATAATTTCCTCCATTTCCATAATCTTCAGACACACTGTAGTATGTCATTTCTGCTGTATGTGCGACACCATCCCAGATGACACGATCGTAGTCTTCACCAGAAAACTCTGCACGATTACAAATTTGATATATTCCATTTTCATGATTCAGCAACATCAATGTCCCAAGATAAAGCATATGATTGATTTCTTTATCTGTCTTATTGGCATAAGTGACTGTCACATAAACAAGCTTTTGTTTCATGCTTTCTGTTTTTACAATCTCATCCACGGTATCAACACCATCACCAGACCTAATATAAGACAGGGTATTGTTTACTATTTTTCCATCGGCTCCAACTGCATTCATCCATTCTTCCGGCACATTATTCTGACCAAGCAGCTGCAGATTGTCTTCCACCTGAACAGAATCAACACAAACTGAAATCTTATTATCTTCCATACAGTTGCCATCGCTGTCCTCACCAGATGCTGACATATCAAACGCTTCGCCAATCTGGTGTACAGGCAGTTTATCATCTTCTATAGAAGTAAGTACTTCTTCTCCTGATGATTCTTCAGGTGAAACCATCTCACTCCACGTATACAAACCAGCGGTTTCAATCATTCTATCATTTTCAGTAATTGCGAGATTTTCAACCACTTTTATGGCATCCTCTTTCTCAATATCATCACCGATATAAACAGTTATTACACGATACACATCCGGGCAAAGAAGATAAATTCTTTGATTAAAGGAACCATCCTTTGCAAGGTCATTGTACTTAAGGTATATACCTTCATAACTGCCAAAAGTTCTTTCCTCACATTCCACAACACTTTTATCCTGCATTACTTTATTCAGATCATCCTCGTCTAAAAGTACAGATGAAAAGCTGAATCCTCCGGTACGATTATGCTCAGGATATTCCAGATGCAATTCATCAATCCACTCCATACCTTCCGGAATATATCCTGCTGAGATATCTATATCATAGATTTTTTCAGGAAGATCAATTTTCCCAGTGCTGCCATCTGCCTTAATTCCTGTAACAATACTGTAGGTTCCCTGTTTTTCCAAAAACATATGATATAATTTTACACCTGCATAGGCAATTGTTGATGTAGCCAGTACACATACGGCTACTGCTGCAGCCACCCTGACACCTGTCCATTTTTTCACTCTTCTTGTCTGAATATTAACCACCTTCGTGTCCTGAAGCTGTTTTTTTACTTCATTTTGAATCATCGTGTGGATGAACTCCGGAGTTTCAGGAATGTTTTTTTTCATATCTTCTAACCTCATACTATCAACGCCTCACTTTCCTGTAAATTGCTCTTAAGTTTTCCCCGTGCTCTGGCAAGCCTTTTTTGAACTGCTCCCTCGGTTATCTCAAGAATCTGTGCAATCTCTTTTATGTTGAAATCCTCAATATAGTACAAAATAACTGGCACTCGTAATTCTTCTTTCAAAGAAATTACAGCCCTGTACAAGTCACTGTAGTCCGTTTTCTTATCTGCCTCAATTTCAGTCATTTCACTCATCTCTTCCAAAGAAACAAGTTTACTCGACTTTCTCAAAAGAGTGTAACACTCATTGATCAGTATACGAATCAACCATGTCTTGGCATATTTGTCATTTCTTAATGTATTAATCTTTGAAAATGCCTTGACAATCGTTTCCTGAATTGCATCCGCACAATCTTGATCGTTATATAGAATTGTTTTGGCAGTAGAATACAATTGTCTCTCTGTACTGAGAATCAACGTTCCTAATTGCTCTTTGGTCATCTTAACACCACCTTCTTTAGCCGGCCGGCAATTTTTATTTACATAAATTAGACGTATAGTTTTCCAAAATATCCCCAAATAAACGTAATTTTTTAATGGCAGAAGAAAAAACCGCTAAGCTCCCCACGAAAATGCTTCGCATTTCCTCGGTCGCGGGCATTTTGTGAATGCCCGCAAAGACAATACATAACGGCAATGAGCCGAGCAAATAAGTAAAAATAAGCCCAGAAGCAAGCAAGCTTGCTTCTGGGCTTATTTTTACTTATTTGCTCGGCTCATTACCATCGCGTAGATTACTCGATAACGGAAGCAACACGGCCTGATCCAACAGTACGTCCACCTTCACGATATCAGACCGGTGTATTGCAGTGTGCAAATGGTGATTTTTCATGTGATTTGTGGATAAAAATCCGGATTTTCCACTGTGTCCTTATGGTTTTTGGGGATTTTGTTATCATGGTGTTATCACTGCATTTTTAGTTTTTCTGGCATATTTTTTCTCACATTCGTAATCTCTTTATTTAAATCTTTTATATATTCTTTACACACATCTATATATAATCCTGTTTTATATTCTGGATTTTCCAAAAACTGTAATTCAACGGGATATTTTGTAATCTCCGTAAGTAACTTTACAAATATGCTTTTCAAATTATTTTGGCTTTCATCATCATTAAGGCATACTTCTGCAACTTCTTCAAAGCCAAATACTAAATAATCTTTATTTTCTCTTTTCTCCAAATGTACATTAATCGCTTTGCTTTCCTGATTCATAAATATCCTTCCTATCATAAAATGGTACTGTAAAGTTTTACAGTCCTATTTTTCTTTAAAACCTTATATTTTCAAGGATTTCATCACTTTTTACGAATAAAAAAGCAATGACCCCCCTTTT
>SFQZ01000085.1 GCA_004562915.1 bacterium | reverse complement strand
AATATACGAAAGAAATCTTATTATCAGGAAGTGGATATTTTGATCATCCGTTTGACTTTACTGAGGCGAGAAATGCCGGAGGAGGTAAGACGGTAGCGGTAATCGAAGATATTAGTCTGCAGTATATGAAACGTATCCTGAGAAGAAATACAGGGCTGTTTCTGAAATTGAGGACTACTCTGAATCGATACTATCCGGTATATCAGATGATGAAGGATAAAGTACGCAGTACAGAGAATGTTACAAAAGTTAATAATTTCGTGAATTACTTTAAATATGGGCTGATCACAGAAGAGAATAATGTGTGGGATCTTGCTTTGAACAGCAGCGGAACAAGTAAAAAACCGTTCTGTAAATTCGGAGATCTGGACACGTTGGAGTATACCGCGTTTGAGAGAAAACTGAAATCTGACTGGAAGATTATTTTGGCAATACAGAAATTGACAAAACAGGATTTTAAAGGTTTGAAGGTACTGCTTCGTGATCGTCTGATCGATACACCACAGGAAGAAATTGATCAATTGAAAGCTGAGAATACCGAAAAGATCTTGCCGGTCTATTATCAGATTGAAGAAAAATTTGCTAAGAAATGGCCAAACAGGGAGCTTTATGCAGCCATTGAGAAAGAACTGAACCCGTCCAGCGATGCGGATTATAAATATGTAAATATTATAGTTACGCTGTATAATAAGTTAAAAGAAGACATTCATCAGGAGACGGAGCCCACATCAGTACCAGAAACAGTTCCAATGGATACCTGGGATTGCGAATGTGGAGCGAAAGGAAATGCAACAGCTTTTTGTCCGACTTGTGGCAGACCAAAACCGCATGTTGAGAAGAATACCTGGGATTGTGAATGTGGAGCGAAAGGAAATACAACAGCCTTTTGTCCGACTTGTGGTAGATCACAACCGCATGTTGAGAAGAATACCTGGGATTGTGAATGTGGAGCGAAAGGAAATACAACAGCCTTTTGTCCGAGCTGTGGCAGACCCAAACCAGTTGCGGAAGAAAACAAAACCTGGGATTGCGAATGTGGAGTGAAGGGAAACACAACAGCCTTTTGTCCAGGCTGTGGAAGACCTAAGGCAATTTTGATCCACCCTGTAGAACCGGCTACATGGAATTGCTCAAATTGCGGAGAGACAAACATTTCAACAGCTTTTTGCCCTGGATGCGGAAAAAAGAGATAAGTGTATGATTCAGCTGACATCCCTTGGGATGTCAGCTTTTGAAAGGAGTTATAGATGCCAAAAACATTAAATAATGGTTATGATGCGTTGGTTATCGTTTTTGAGAATAGTGCAGATCACGGAAGTACTTTTTTTGAACGTGAAATAAGTCATGTTTTTGAGAGTCAGCGAATTCTTTATTTCAAAAATGAATCCATGACGGGGGAAGAACTGTTTCAGGAAATATGGAATAAAATGAACAATCGGACCATATTTCTTCCGCCAAGTCAGCGAATCATTATCTGTAATTACATAGATTTTGAATGTATCAACGAAAGATGGCTGCAGGAATTCCGGACATTTATGCAGGAGTTTCGTATGAAAACCGGTGCAACAAGACGTACACAGCACCATTATCTGACATTTTTCCGGTATCGGGCGGGCAGTAAACTGACGACACCGATGGAAGAAGTGGTAGAGACGTTGAATGATATGTGGAAACCGGAGGATCCGATGCCGATGCAGCATACAGAGTATCTTTTATATGCAGGTGGATTCAATACGTTTGACGATCAGGAAAAAGGCGTCGTAAGGTTATTGAAAACCTTGAGTGTTCAGGGATGGGAAGAGGCTTACGATATATCAAAGTGCAAAAATGCATTGCATGTCATTACATTTGACGAATATTATGAAAAGAAATCATTAATCTGTCAAGAAGAACTGGAAAAAATCAATGCATGGCTTCAGCAGGTTAGTGATCCGAATTTTGATAATTTGTTTATTAAGATTCAGGAATGTGCACAGACCATGGTGAAATCGTATCTTGACAATTTGAAAAAGTTTGAGCGCTGGTTGGGCCTTTATCCTGTCAATGTCCGTGAATTTACGGCTCACGGATTTGGTCCTTTTAGGAGATATATAAGAAATCAGATAAGAAATTCTGAGTTGGAAGTGCAGCGTACAGAATATCAGGATTCTTGTATGGCGGAATTTCAAGATTCTGAAGAACGAAAAAAATTGTATGATTTTATGGAAGAAAATCTGTTTTATTCGGATTATAAAAATATAGAAGCGGCGTATAAGGAACATTTGGTTGAAAGAAGGATTCATAGTATCATAGAGTCTTGCAGTGACAGACTGGACAGTGAAGGAAAGAAGAAGTTTGAAGATATGATCCTCGGAGGGGTCCAGGATTACATTAAAGGAAAGCTGAAAAGTCTGGAAGAAATAAAAAAAGAAAAAGAAAATGGACGTATCCGTTATATGTATGAGCAGAACCTGACCATGAAGTATCAGAATCTGCAGTCCTGTTTTAATGGTATTGTAGAAGGCACTACTTTCCAGGTACCGCCTTCTTTGCCGGCAGCAACGCTTATGACAACAGCCTTTATCAATGATGAGGTTTCAAATGATTGGTCATTGAAAGGGTATCGGATCACAGGTATTGAGGAACAAAATATTCTGATTGACAGTGACATTGATCCGCTTGAGATACAGTATCTCAGAATCGGAAAGTATCTTAATCTAAACACACCTGAAACGCTGGGTAATATTAAGATGATTATCCATTAGGAGGAAACTATGGCTACATTAAAAGAAAGAGTGAATATATCCGCAAATGGATTCCAGGTAATAAAAGAGAGTGCAGATTCCACGAAAAAAGCATATTATAATCTGTTCAAACTTCAGGATGCAGAGATTGAGAAAAACCGTAATAACCCTGTGAATTATTGGAGCCCTTTTGAGGCAAGCACTTATACAGCAAAAGATGGGGAGTTTGTATGTGTATGGGAAATCGATGATGAAGGTAATACAGAAGAATATGCTTTTTGCTATTCGGTAGGAGGAGCAAAACCCAGAATTTCCTGGGGATTTGAGCCGGCACCCAAGTATGGTGAGAGTGCTTATATGCTTACGATAGAATGGAAAGATAATAGATTTGAACTGATTAACCGCAAACATATTTGGCTGCAGCACAAAAAGTCCGGAAGAAAATTTAGTTTTCTGCAGGAGACACTGTATCCTCTTGATACGGGCAGCAGTGTGAAAAAGGATCAGTATATTATATCATTGCCGGGAGATGTATCCATTGAACAGCTGGCAATCGAGACCGATGATCTGGTTCGACAAAAATACTTAGTGATTCATTAGTGGGAGAAAGTTGATGATATACGATTATTATTGTACCAATTGTGGAAAGAAAATGCAGGGAAATAATATTCTATTTGATCTCGCTCAGATGTTGGAAATACATTCGGAGTCAGATGCATTTTCCATCTTTATCCCTTTTAGCCCTTGGGATATTAAGAATAAAGCAGAAGAGATGGGGATTCCATTAAAAGGGCAAATACGATTGGAGATTACATTGGCGGATCTTCTGGATTATATGTCACGTGATCTGGACAGAGAAATTGACCGTGAAGCTATGAGGACGATGAATTATTCACAGTTCACACCGCAGAATATTGTAAATCTGTTGTCAACGTCTTCTCTTCAGACGGAAGAGGTTTCGGCAGAAAGGATACGTTCTTTTGTCGATGCTATTACAGCTAAAATGATTACAAAAGAGATGCCCGCTTCTGAGTCTGATGACGAAAAATGGGAAGATAATGCAGCAAATCATTATACCTATTGTTGGGTGGAACCTATATATTTTGAAGGAACAGATGAAATTTACACGATCAAATTTTCGGATGAAGAGAATCCTGTAAATCTGAAGTATTTTGAAAATGTTATAGAAATCAGAGGTTACTGTCCGGAATGTAGGAAGCCGATCGTCAGAGATGCCGGAAGATATGAGCATAAGCTGGTTGGCTTTTTAGGGGCACAGAGTGCCGGAAAAACAAGTTTATTTGTGGCAATGATCAATGAATTGCCTAATATGTTTGGTCAGCTTGGTATCAAACTTCCGGCCCCTTTGTGTCTGAGTGATGGAAAGTATGATCGTCTGCAGTATGCAATGCTGCTGCATTCTAAGGGATGGGCAGTACCAAAGACAGATGCGAAAGGTGCGGCGGTCGAGTCATATAATGCTACACTTCTTGTCGAGTCAACGGTAAAACGTAAAAAGGTATTGATTACTTTTGTTGATATTGCAGGCGAGCTTTGTTATGACGTATCCAGGAAAGCTATTAATTCGGAAGCGTTTCAGAAATTCCCCCTGATTACTTCCTGCCATTTGTATATGCTTTGTACCTGTGTATCACAGAAAGGATATGGCAATGCAGATCAGGAAAGTGCCAATATTCCCAATACAGCACTTTTGGCAATTGCCAATGCCATATACAACAACTTGAAAAATCCGACGTCTGTGCCTCCTATGTGTCTGATCGTGACAAAAGTAGATATGGCGGAGACAGCCGGTGGAAATAATTTTGGCGGTCCCAATCCGTTTGAAGAAAATGGAATGCCGAGAATTCCAAGAGGTTTGGCAAGCAGAATTGGAAATTCTGCATTTAATCCTTTAGAGCAGATGAATATCTTAAAAACGTTGTTTGATCAGACAAATAATTTGGATGTGTTGGAATCCCTCAGATGGTGTTGTAATACTTATAGAAATCTTTACGACAAAACATACTTTGCCATGTTGTCTTGTTCTGCGTTGGGAATGCAGGGAAAAAGATTTGATAAAGATAAAGATGATATGGAAAGAGATGGGGATCAGTTTAAATCGGTAAGACTTGATAAAGTATGGATATGGATCCTGTCAAATCTTGGATTGATGACGGCAGCAAAGAATCAATATTTGTTTGAAAGTGTACCTTCTTATGGAGAGGCATATTATAGCACCACCATTAATCCAGAAGAATATCCGGATGTTCGGATGAGTTACGATTTGAATGATGAGAAGAGACGTATTGATGCGATTATGGAGTTATACCTAAATCGTTCAGATTTGGATACAAAACTCCATCTTTATGATCAGGAGATAGGTTTTGGTCCGGGAGAAGCAAATGGTTTACAAAGATTTAAAGAGCAGAGCCGGATGAACGCCCGGGAAAAAATAGTAAGAGAATATCTTTCGAAGGTTAATCATTAACATTCATATGCGAGGTATAAAATGAAAAAACAATTTTATTACAGTGTACATGCTAATAAAGATCAGGTTCAGGAACAGGAAATAGATCCGGAACTTTATGAATTACTCAGCCATCTTCAGGTCAGTAAAACGAATCGATTGTTGGATTGTATGACAAAAAGTTTTATGAGTCTGGAGGGAAACAGAACAAGACTTTTTTACGGCTTCAAGTATAATGATTATACAAATCTTTCTAAGCTGGAAGCAGGGCGTCGTGTTTATGTGCATGGAATGAAAGGTGTTCATGATTTGAAGCGTGCTACCTCTTATTTTAACTTTTATGTAAGTGAGGATTCTTCGCTCGCTGGAAGTGGCTTCTTTAATTACGTATTTGGAACGGAATATCCAACAGAATATGAATTGCGTACAAAAGGGCCGGAAGAAATCAAACAAATATTAAATGCATCGGCGGAGTCGCCGGAAGGACAGCAGAATACAGTATCCATTAAGAATAAAGATCGTATGCTCGTATGTAGGATAGCAGAGAGATTGTGGACAGCACAGTTAAAGGACAGTACATGTAGATTGATTATATTGCTTCCGAGCGAGGAAATATACGATGAATCTGTGGATCTGTTAAAACAATTGTATTTGCTTCTGCCGCAGAAGCTTCGACTGAATATGGGATTTGCAGTTGACTGCAGCCTTTCAGATATGAAGAAATTGACGGAAGAATGTGATCTGCCAATTCATATTTTTACAATGAGAGCAGCAGACAGGGAAGAGTTGGAAGCTCATAGTGTTGACTTGAAGCTGAAATATCCTGTTGTTTTTTTTGATGCGACGAATCTAAATTCGGAACCGTATGATGAGGAAAGATTGTCACTCCTTGTAAAACTCAGCAGAAAGCTGTCCAGTAGCAGTGATGCAAAAATGACTTATATCGAAAAGAAGGTTCTTAAAGAAGGAAATAGAATGGTCTCATTTAAGAATCTGGAAGAAATTTTTGATATGATGAAGAAAGATGACTTTTTCTGGTGGGATCGAAAAGATTTGGAAAAACCGGAAGAAGTTATGGAAGCTTATCGTGATCAGAAAGAATTGATGGACGATGAAGAATTGAAAAAAGAGGCTCTGTATTCATTTTATGTTAAAATGCTTCCATGGAAAGAGTATGCATTTTCTCTCAATGAGATTGTTCGAAATCATGAATATCCAAGACGTGATGAAATCCTGAACTTCTTTGGAAATGAACTTTGCTATGGTAAAATATTGGATGCTTTTGCGAAAATCCAGCAGGAAATCCAGAAGGAAGCCAACGAGCATGAAATGAATGCTCTTGGAATGCAGAAACAGACTTATGACAGAAAAATTGCTTCTATTCAGGAAGAACATGCCGCTTCCTTGTTGGTTCAGCAGAAAAAACTGGAAGACGTAAAGGCGCAGAATGCAGAATTACAGGAACAATATAAGAAAACTGTTGCTGAGCATCAGCAAACAGTAAGCGAAATAAAAGAGAAACATGTACAAGAAATCCAAATAGAAAGAAATAAAGCAGAGGAAGATATTTTACGTGTTAAGGAGGAGGCTCGCTCTCAGAATCGTCTTTTTCAGGAACAAAACAGTAAGTTACAGGCTGAGAAAATAGAAATTCAGCAGGAAAACGTTCGGCTGCAGGAAGAATTTACCCGGCTGCAGGAAGATAATACTTCATTATCCAGAAGAATGAATAATTTGCTTCGAGACGGTGTGGATTTTGAAGTTGAACGTCTGAATGAAGAGGTACAGGCAAAAGAATCTGAGATTGAAGATTTTAAGCGCAAGACACGTATAGTACAAAATAGGCTGGAAATAGCGAAACGCTGTATGATAGTGGCTTTTGTTGCGGCAGGTTTGTTTTTAGTCGGAACAGTGGTGTTTGGTGTCTTTACATTCAAAAACAGCAGCAGTGCAAAAGTTTTTGAAAAACAGGTACAGGAAGAACAGACAAAAGTAACCGATTTACAGCAGAGAGTGGATGAATTGACAGCACAGGCAGAAACAGTGGAAGAATTGCAGAAACAGTTAGAAGAAAAAGATGCAGAATTGGAAAAGTTAAAATCAACACCAACACCAGAAGCTTCCAGTGATGATACTTCTACAAGTGCCGACGAGGGAAATGAAGATGGTTCTGATATGGAAGGGGAAACAAGTAATATAGAAAATGAGAATAATAATGCTGCAGAATCGGATAATTCCGAAAGCTCTGAAAGCACAGTGACTCCACAAACAAAGGATACGAATGATGGGGAGTAAAAATATGAAAAAGAAATATGAAAAAATAATTGTATTGTTATTATGTATGGCAATGATGCTGCAGTTAATGGCCTGTGGTGCCAATGGGAAATGCGAAGCTGTTGTGGAAAAATTTGAGACTTCTTGTAATGAAGGGGATATCGATGGTATATTAGATTGTATCACACCGAGTATTGCATCTCCGATTAAAATGGCAATAGGTGTTACAAATCTTATATCAGACGTAGATGTTACCTCTATGTTGACAGAAGTACTAGCTGAGCTTATGGGAAATAATAGTGCAGATATTGATGTAGCAGCTTTATTAGGGACTATGAAACTCGATGTTACGAAAATTAAAAAGGATTCAAAGGACAGATTGGTTTATGTTGATATTGACTATGAAGTTCTGGGGGCACCACTCAAAGTCCATGGCGTTTTCCGAATGGAAGAAAAGGATAAAGAATGGTATATCAAGAGTTTTAAGTTAGTTGACGAGGATTAACTTGTTAAAAAGTTGAGTGATTGTGAAATGGATAGATGACATGTTCAGCTATCCATTTTTCTCTATTAAATGAACAGGGAGAAATACAGAGATGAAAAAATGTCCATATTGTGGATTTGAAACGGAAGAAGATGATTCACTATATTGTGAGCGATGTGGTACAAAATACGACGAACCGGTAAACCGGGAAGCAGATCAAGAGGAAGAACAACTTGATTTGCAAAAAAAGCAAGATGACAGTAAGAAACAGCAAAAAACAACGGGAATAAAAATGCTGTGTATGGTTCTCATTGGTATCGGTATCGCTACTCTTGGTTTTATTATTTATTTGATATATTCGGGAAACAATTCCCCAGATAAAGAAAAGGAACTGTATGTTCAAAAACAAGAAGTTGAATTTAATGAAGAAGATGAATATTTTGTGCTCATGGAGCAGTTAGGAAAAGAATATGGAAAAGTGAGCACAGAATCCTTTATAACCTGTGATAAAACACAGATACAAGCGTTTCCTGAATCAGGTAAAGGAATGATCAATGTTTGTCGGTGCGATTTTGATTTTGATACTAAAGAAGAGGTATTGGCAGTCGTAGTAGATCAGAACAACACAATGCAGCTTTTACTTTATTGTATAGGGAGAGAAAATGACAGGTTTGAACTTGAGTCGCAGCAAATGATAGGTGAATTGGATCCTTTTGGACAGATTACGGTCGAGGTGTTTTATAACGAAAAAGAAGAAGCTTTTTCCGTTCTGACAGTGCAGCAGATTATAGGTAGTTATACAGGAAATGAAGGATTTTCCTGTGTATTGTACACATTGAAAGACAAGATAGAAAAGAGTGAGACATGGGAATGGAATAAGCTGATAGATGGCTGGGAACATCTGACAGAAGTACAATCGGAGATAAGAGATTCGGGTATTCGTCATTTGCATACAAAATGTCTGGACTTTTCTGACGAGATGGTTGAAAATTCTTATTTATTGGCTAAAACAGAGGTGTCTGTTATAGAAGGTGAAGTTCCGACAGAATATGTGGTACAGATGAGAGTTTTGGATTTTGATACTTTGTTGGAATACAATTCATCAGTGTATTATGAGCGGAAGGAAACTCAGTGGAATCTGACAGAACAATCAGAAGCAGAGGAGTCGGAAGTTGAAGATTACAGTGCAGTAGAGCCAGAGTCGATAGATTTGTCAACAGATATAAGAGAGGCATTATCTAATAAAATTGCGGCAGGTTATGTGCATACTCTGGCGATTAAAGATGATGGGACGGTAAAAGCGGGAGGAGACAACAGCTATGGTCGCTGTAATGTCCAGAACTGGACAGATATAGTTTCTGTAGCTGCAGGAACAGGACATTCCGTAGGACTGAAAAAGGATGGAACGGTAGTGGCAGTGGGAGATAATTCTCAGGGGCAGTGTAATGTAGACAGTTGGTCGGATATTGTTGCGATTGCAGCGGGATATAAACATACCGTAGGATTGCGTGCTGATGGAACGGTAGTAGCTGTTGGTAATAATTCTTATCAACAATGTAATGTATCCTCCTGGAGTAAAATCAAAAGCATAGGGTGTGGGGTATATCATACTCTGGGAATTCTAGAGGATGGAACAGTAATAGCAGTTGGTGATAATAGTAAGGGTCAGTGTAATGTATCTTCCTGGAAGAATGTTGTTAAAGTAGAAGGTGGATATTATCATTCAGTAGCTCTGATGGAAGATCAAACCGTAGATGCAGTAGGAAGTAATCAGTATGGTCAATGTGATGTAGGAAAGTTTGTGGGGATAAATCAGATTTCCTGTGGAGAGTATTGTACAGTAGCGTTGACTCAACAAAAGACTGTAATGGCAGCAGGATTAAAGGAAGAGACTATGTCTACAGTAAAAAGCTGGAATGAATTATGCGCCATTTCTGCAGCCAATAATCACGTGGCAGGTCTCGGAATGGATGAAGTGGTGTATGAGGCTGGAACTGGATATTCGGAAGAAATACCAAGTGGAATTAAGTTTTTCAATTGGAAATAAATAGATGAGTAAAATAACGTGTAGGAAGGAGATATTAAAATGCGGAAACTGACACAAAGAGAATACCAGGAAATGCTTCAGATTGGAACTGTAGATGTGAGAAACAATACTTTGTTTGTTAAGAATGTGAAAGTGCCCATCGACAAAAGACATCTTACTCTGGTAATCAGCAGCGGGGGCAGTGGTGCAGCTGCAATTAAAGAAGCCATTCGGACAGCGGAACAGAAGCTGGAAGAGGAAGTTTATACTTGTGGATTCTGCTGAAAATGAAATCGATGGTGCGAAAAAACAAATGATGAGCAGTAATCTCCGAACATTTAACATTTCGGTGGATGGTGTACAAGAGAGAATGGAGTATAACAATCGGCAGGCATTCTTTCGTACATGGGTACCAAAGAATTATGTTATGTTTCATCAGTGTAGTCCGACAAATGATCGCATGATGGGTAAAATCAAATTCTATGATACGATCGAAGGGTCGTATGTGGATGTGAAATTCCGTCAGCTGATTCGTGGGCTGTATAATGGGGACTGGGCAACTTTTAGAAATCTTCCGCTGGACATTATGGTCATAACAGGGTTATCTGGCGGAACTGGAAGCGGGACTTTTCTTGATCTGGCGGCACATGCAAGGAAAGCCTGTATGGAAGCCAATGTTACCAGTGATATTAGAGTGTTTGGATACCTGTTCTTGCCGGACGTGCTTGAAAGTTTTGCAAGCAATGATCTAAATACTCTGGAGAGATTATATAGCAATGGATATGCAGCCCTGAAAGAACTGGAAAGTTATATGGATATCCCATTCAATCCGGAGCGAAAAGAAATATTTACATCCAGGGATGGTGTTACCAATATGGTGATAGATAGAAATAGACCATTATTCAATTATACTGCCCTGATTTCCGGTGATTATGATGAGACAATATCTATGATGTCAGATTTTATTATTAATATGGAATTGCAAAAAAATGGTGGATTTGATCCAGGTTCCCTTTATGGTAATATTGGATGGATTCGTAATTGCTATTTGTCTTCATCGGCTCATTTACATGATGGTCTTTTAGCAAAAGATTTTTTTCCGGAAGATTCACATTGTTATGCAGGGATTGGTTATGCGTATGCCTGTATACCCGAAAAGATTATCACAGCAAATATCATAGGCAATGTCTGCCGTAAGATGTATGAGCCGGATCCGATGAAACCGGGAGATAATACCTGTTTCTGTACAACAGAGAAAAGACTTTCACGTGCTGAGATGGAAAGTATCGTTCGTCGCCTGCTTAGCCTGAATCCAAATAGCAAAGTAACGGAGAGTTCTTTTTGGTATGAAAAAATCAAGGGAAAACTGGATCAGGTTTCAATTTTATCTCCCAATCTTTGTGGAATTACGATGGATAAAAAAGAGACTGCAGGCAAAGAGGCTATGAAAGCGCATCTGATGTTGATATGGCATTCATTCGTGAATAATGCAGCTGTAGTCATGGAAGAATACGGTCCTCGGGTTATGGAGTTCATTTACACAGGGAAAGGACCGGATGATAAAGATGGAAATCCACAATATTTCCCGGAAATTACTATAAAGAAAATGCTGGAGTTTGCAAAGGGTCAGCTTCAGGCTATTGTTGAAGATGGAAAAAAAGGAGTAGAGCCTTCAAATAACATTCCGTCGGGAGTTGGAGGAGCACTTTCTAAAATAATATTGAATAAGTGTAAAACAGATTTCCTTGTGGCGGTACAGTATCAGACCAAACAGGCAATTGCCAAAGGTATGATTGAAATGAGAGGACCATGGGAAGAGATTATTTCCAATCCGATCAGAAATTATGTGGAGCAATGTACAACTTTTGCCGATAGAATGGAAATCCTTGTTGACTTTTATAAAAGTGAGGGAAATGCACTGGAAGATGCAGGCTATGAGCGCTTTGTAGAACAATCCCAGCAGGATAACTGTGTAAGCCTGTGTAATAATGCAGATGTATTCCAGTGGGTAAAGGATAAAGTAAGGCAAAAGATCAATTCGATTCCGGTTGAAGACGTGAAGAATGATATCATTCAGGATTTTGCACAAAATACCAAAGCCTGGGTGAGTATGGAAGAAGGAGTTACAAGAAAAGAATTTGATGCGGTTATGGCAAAATGCTGTGGACTGGGAATAGGTGCTGTGGGTGCAAATGTTTTGTCACTGACTGCAACGGATTATTTTGATTATGTATTAAATCAGGTGGAACCTGCGCAGGTGGCGGATACGGCAGAGC
>SFQZ01000084.1 GCA_004562915.1 bacterium | reverse complement strand
TCAGTACTTATGATGACTATTCGGATCTGGCTTCTGCAATCAGGATTCGCAAAGGTGTCTGTAAACCAAAATGGAGTTATTTCCTTAGAGCGGAAAGTTTTTATAACGTAGCATCTGCGCTGATGACTAAGTATAACGATGATGGTAAGATGCAGGACCTTCACGCCAGATCTCATGGGGAAAGCTTTCTGGATTTTATCCAGAGAGCAGATCAGCCGGGGCTCTATATCATGGATGAGCCTGAGGCGGCTCTTTCTCCGCAGAGACAGCTGACATTATTAATCCATCTTGTGAAGATGGCCCAAAAGGGGGCACAGTTTGTAATCGTAACACATTCGCCGATTTTGCTTGCTATCCCGGATGCGGATATTTTTTCTTTTGATGAAGGTAGCATCCGGCAGATTCGGTATGAGGATACGGAAAGCTATCAGATCACAAAGATGTTCCTGGATAACAGGGAATATATGCTAAAGAGATCGCTTGCAGAGGATGAGGAGGAGTATAGGAAAGCTCTCGATGAATTCAGAGATAAATATGGAGTACTTGGAAAAAAACTTCAGACACCGGAAGAACTGGAAGTCAACCGAAAACGAGGCGGCGGTGGAACTGTCCACTTTATGAGTGAACTACCCGAATACAAAGAAATATCGGAAAAATACATGGATGAAGAAAAGAAGTTAGAACAGTACAGAATCGACTGTAAAGACGAAGTTATGGATCTGATGAAAGAACACTTCGTTGCCTTGTGGGACTAAAATTACTGAAGGAGCAAATGCCGATGATTTTTATAACCGGTGACTGCCACGGAAATTTTGAACGGTTCAATCCGAGCATTTTCCCTGAGCAGAAAGAGATGACAAAAGAAGATTACGTGATTATCTGTGGCGACTTCGGCGGTGTGTGGCACAAGGATGAAGAAAGTCCGGAAGAAACAATGGTCCTGGACTGGCTGGAATCCAGGCCGTTTACCACATTGTTTGTGTGTGGTAATCATGAGAATTTTGACCGCTTATATCAGTATCCGATTGAGGACTGGCACAGCGGCAAGGTTCATAAGATAAGAGAATCTGTTATCCATCTTATGAGAGGGCAGGTATTTGAAATTGAAGAAAAGAAGATATTCAGCTTCGGCGGGGCCAGCAGTCATGATATCCAAGGGGGAGTGTTGGAACCGGATGATCCGGAGTTTGAAAAAAAGTATGCCGCATTAAGCAGAGGATACTTGCCGTTTCGTATTAATCATTGGAGCTGGTGGAAGCAGGAATTACCATCAGAAGAAGAAATGGAGGAAGGACGACAGAATTTGGAGAAGCATGATAATAGGGTTGACTTTATTGTTACTCACAGTTGTGCTTCAAGTACCCAGGCTTTGCTTGGACATGGACTTTATTCCAAAGATTATCTGAATGAATATCTGGAGGAGATACGCCAGAAGTGTAAGTTCAAAAAATGGTTTTTCGGTCATTATCATGATAATCGAAATGTGAATGCGGAGGAGATCTTGATCTGGGAGCAGATTATAAGGATCGTATAGAAAGAAAGCGTATGAATGGAGACAGAAGAAACCGCACAAGAAATAGACTTTTTATGGAATTCATTCGTTTCATGTAGAGGAGGTGATTTCAGCATGCATGAACTTGAATTTACAGATAATGAGATTCGCATTGTTCTGAATGCATTGGATTTCTATTCAAGAATATGGATAGGTCAGTATGATCATATGTTATGGAATCTCAGATGGTACAGAAACTGTAAGATCAAGGAAACTCTGGGAGATGAGTACATGGATTATAATCTGGTGATGGCAACACCTTTTGGGCTTCCGATTGGTACTTCTTCTATTCGTAAGGCTTTAAATGACCTGATCAAGGAACATGATCTTCCGCCGGTAGTATTCCACAGTCTTCGTCATACCAGTGTTACCTATAAGCTGAAGTTGAATGGCGGTGACATCAAGGCGGTACAGGGAGACTCCGGTCATTCCCAGATCAATATGGTCACCGATGTATACTCTCATATCATTGATGATGATCGCAGAAAAAATGCGGAACTCTTTGAGCAGGCCTTTTACGAGAAGAAGAATCTGGATCCAAGTATGCATGCCAATGTGGCCGGAAAGACAGTAGAACTTCCGACAAATGTGGATGCGGAGCTCCTGGCGAAGGTCCTTTCCAATCCGGAGATGGCAGCACTTTTATCTACTTTGGCCAAGTCACTGGAGAGTAAATAAAGGGAAAAGCACTCTCTTTTCATTTGCGTCGAAATGGTAGCCAAGATGGCGACCATTAAAGATGAGTCTCTTCGGAGGCTCATTTTGCGCTACTTGGAAAATGAAATACCCAGCGTTATCTTATGTTAATCGCAAATAAGGGTATAATAAGCGATAAGTTCCACAGACTGGAAGAAGAAGGGAAGTAAATGAGGATGAAAAGTCTTGACATTCGACCTTATATTTTAACTTGAAAAAAAGATGATGGCGATTTATAATTTAAATATATACTATAAAACGCCAATAAAGCTGTTTTACGATGTTGTGTGGCGATTTATGACGAGGTGGTGCTTCTATGAAGATTATTGGGAGAAAAAGAGAAAAGGACAGTCTTATGCAGTGCCTGCTGTCAAAGAGACCGGAATTTGTTGTCGTATACGGAAGAAGAAGGGTGGGAAAGACTTACCTGATCCGCGAATATTTTAATCAGCAGTTTTCGTTTTATACGACTGGTCTGTCAGATGAAAAGACGAAGGGACAGCTGCGTGCTTTTCAGGCAAGCCTGAATGCATATGGATATGAAGAAAAAAGTGCACCTGCAGATTGGTTTGAGGCTTTTGCGTGTCTTAAGGAATTGCTTCAAAGCGATAAGGTATATCGTGAACCGATTAATAATAAAAGAGTCATATTTCTTGATGAACTTCCGTGGATGGATACGGCCCGCTCGGATTTTAAAAGTGCGCTTGATTATTTCTGGAATAGTTGGGCATCGGCGCAGGAGGATCTGGTGTTGATCGCCTGCGGATCTGCCACGTCGTGGATTATAACAAACCTTCTCACGAATAAAAAAGGATTTCATAACAGGATTACAAGACGCATTCACCTTGCTCCATTTTCGCTGGCAGAATGCGAAGAACTGTTTGAATTGAATGATATCGTTATGAATCGAAGCCAGATGATCGAAAGCTATATGGTTTTTGGCGGTATACCGCATTATCTGAATCTTTTCGATTCACGCCTCAGCCTGGCACAGAATGTAAATGAACTTTGTTTTAAGGAGTATGGCTTTCTTCATGATGAGTACAATAACCTTTTTTATTCACTGTATGATAAACCCGAAAAACATCTGGCAATCCTTGAGAGACTTGCGAAAAGCAGAGATGGTCTGACCCGGGCAGAACTTTCCAGGGAAAAGGAAATTGGAGGAGGTTCTGTTCTTACAAAAGATCTGCGAGAACTGGAGGAGTGTGGTTTTATCCGAAAATTCAGTAATTTTACAAGAGGAGAGGGAGAACAGTTTTATCAACTGATCGATCCGTTTACTTTATTCAGTATCCGATTCATAAAAAATAAGAAGTTTGATTCATGGAACGAGTATATTAATTCACCGGGGTATCATTCCTGGAGGGGAAATGCTTTTGAGATTGTGTGTATGAATCACATTCCTCAGATTAAGGAAAGTCTTAGAATAGGCGGAATTGAAACAAATGAGTTTGCATGGAGAAGTGGTGGAGCTGATAAGGGGGCGCAGATTGATCTGATCATCAGCAGAAAAGATGGTGTCATCAATCTCTGTGAAATGAAATTTACAAGTGATGATTATATGCTGGACGCTGATGAATATGAAAAGCTCAGAAACAGAATGTCACAGTTTCAGAAAGAAACCAATGTGAAATCGGCAATTCATATCACGCTGATTTGTGGAAATGGATATAAAAAGGGAAAATATTCAGGAATTGTCCAGAATGTTATTTTAGGGGACGATTTATTTGAAAAATAGAGCCCGGTATTTATTCTTAATAGAAACTTACAAAACGCCATTGCAGAATATCTGGATAAATCTGTAAGCTTTTATGATGGAGGAACGGAAGATACGATATTACCATGTCCCCGAGAGAGAAAAAGTATCCGGGAATCATTATGGAGTTTAAGTAGAAAGCCGATCTGAAAGAAGAGGAGATGGAGCAATTTGCTGCAGATGCTCTCAGGCAGATTGAGGATAAGCACTATGATACAGATATGAAGGACCGTGGAATCAAGGAAATCGTAAAATATGGCATCGCCTTTGCAGGTAAAAATGTGGAGATTGCGATAGGTTTCCCTAAATAGGAACTAAAAATCATTATAAGGGAACTAAATATAAAAAAGAGAACTAAAGATTGAAAAAATGAGAACAATATAATAAAATAAGTATACAATCAAAGGAGAGGAGTCAAGCATATGAAGTATTATACAACAAAGGAAGCTGCAGAGCTCCTTGGTGTTACAAAAAGATATATAACAAAACTCTGTGCCAGTAAAGCAATTTCCGGTGCAGAAAAAAAGGGAAGCCGATGGATGATTCCGGAGAGTTTTATTGCAAAAAAGAGTAAAAGGAAAGTTTCAACCCGCGTATTTAATACGACCGGTATCTGTAATCCGGCAGAACACTATATGGTAGATTTGACACAGAGACTTCTTGAGGTAAGGAAACTCGTTGATGAAGGAAAATACTTTACGATCAATCGTGCCAGACAGTTTGGAAAGACGACAACATTGCATGCTCTGGCAGAATATCTGAGTCAGAATTATCTTGTCATAAGTATGGATTTTCAGATGCAGATGAGTGATGCAAAATTCAGAAATGAGAACAGCTTTTCTTTGGCATTTGCCAGAGCCTTTGAAAATTCATACCGAATTACGGAAAGTGGCAGGAGTCAGGAATATCAGGCTGCTTTCAGGGAGTTTACAAAAGAGCGGCAAGAGGCGGGGGAACAATTTGAATTGGTAGAATTGTTTCAGGCACTCAGTAACCTTTGTGCAGCCGTTCCAAAGAAGATAGTGCTTATGATCGATGAAGTTGACAGTGCGACAAACAATCAGGTTTTTCTGGATTTTCTTGCTCAGTTACGTGGCTATTATATTAACAGAAGTCGGTTTGCTACATTTCAATCAGTAATCCTCGCCGGAGTATGTGATATTCGAAATCTGAAACGTAAAATGCGACCGGAAGAGGAACATAAAGATAATAGTCCATGGAACACTCACGAAGGCAACGAGCCAAGTGAGCGCTTGCGGGCATTTGGCGACTGCCCGTGGAATCAAATACGGCTAGCCGTATTTGATGTGGCTGCGGATTTTGATATTGATATGAGCTTTTCTGTAGAACAGATTAATGGCATGCTCCTTGATTATGCATCTGAACATGATCCTGCTATAGATACAAATATGATTGCCAGAGAAATTCATGACTACACTTCTGGTTATCCGTATCTTGTATCCAGACTTTGCCAGCTGCTTGATGAAATGTACACAGCAGGAATGCATGATAGCTGGACCCATGCAGGCATTTTGGAGGCGGTTCGCAAACTGGTTCGCGAGTCGAATTCTCTATTTGAAGATATGGCAAAGAAGGTGAAGGATTATTCCGATCTGGGAACCATGCTGCGGGATATTTTATTTTGTGGAAAAGGAATTCCGTTTAATCTGGGAACAGAACTGGTATCGATTGGTGCCATGTTTGGTTTTTTGAAGGATGAAGATGAACAGATTGCAATAGCAAATAGAATTTTTGAAATTTGGTTTTATAACCTTTTCATTGCACAGGATGCAATCGATAGTAAGACGTACGATGCCGGGCAGCAATTGAAGGGACAGTTTGTTACAGAGAGTGGCCTGGATGTAGAGAAAATACTGAAGAAATTTGTGGAGCATTTTACAGAAAGTTTCGGTAATAGTACGGATGCATTTGTAGAAGAGAATGGAAGAAAACTGTTTATGTTGTATATTCGTCCGTTAATTAATGGTATTGGAAACTATTATATTGAGGCACGTACGCGCAGTATGGGACGTACCGACCTGATTATCGATTATCTGGGAAAACAGTATATCATCGAGATGAAGATCTGGCACGGAAATGAATACAATACTCGTGGTGAGGAGCAGTTGTTGGGATATCTTAATGACTATCATCTTGAAAGAGGATATAGGCTCAGCTTTAATTTCAACAAGAATAAAAAACCAGGGGTACAGGAAATTCATTTTAAGGATCATACACTGGTTGAAGCAGTAGTGTGATATTCTCGATAATAGCATAGAAATTTCACTTTTCGCCAACTCGCCCAAACTTGCAGTTTTCTTTGCATAAAACCATGCTCTGCCTAATGGTCGCCAACTTGGCTGCCATTAAAAGTTGAAATTCTTTTATGTACATTGTTGCATGATATGGTAAGGCATGATATATGTCATAGTGACGAGGAAAATGCATCGTGCTTGCACGAATACTATTATGAAATTACGAGAAAAGTATAATCTTCATATGAAGGTTTCTAAGCCTGATAGAATTAAGGCAGTTATTGACAATAAGGTCGGCAAGATTACCAAGAAAGAAATCATGGAGTTTTGCCCTGATATAAGCAAAGTTACCGTAGAAAGAACTTTGACGGATCTGGTCAAGAGTGGGTATATCGCAAAAGTTGGTGCGGAACCGTCTACCGACTATGTCCGTATTTAAGAAAATATCTCCATCATTTGCATTGCAGATGATGGAGATATTCAGCTTATTGTGTCAGGTACTGCATTTCTGACAAGACAAAAGGGCACTCCTCGAGACAAAAGCTCCGTCCCCGAATACTAAACGCTGATGAATTAACATGTTAATTTTGTTGATAAATTTCACAGGGGGTGATATATTATTAGTATCAATATTGTATTAGGAGGTGTGAAAATGCCTAACATCAAACCAATATCTGATTTACGTAATTACACAGAAGTATTGAAGGAAACTACTTATGGTTCTCCTGTTTTTCTTACTAAGAATGGACGGGGAGAATATGTTATCCTTGATATGAAAGAATACGATCGGATGAAAGCGGAACTTATGCTGCTTACTGAATTGAGAAAAGGGGAACAATCAGCACAGGAGAAAGGATGGCTGTCTGCAGATGAGGTAGAAGAAGCTTTAAGTCTGTAAGTATGAAAGTGTATTTTTCACCGGAGGCATTGACTGACTTACAACAAGTAAAAGAGTCAGTGATTGAAAAGTTTAACGATGTTGAACTTGCTAATCAGATTCTACGTACTATTATGAAAAGTGCAAAGAATCTGCAGATATTTCCCGGAATGGGAACAGAAGTGAGGATGATTGAGGGATGGGTATAATACCTGTCCCTTTTTCTTGTCAAAATGATGAGAGGAGAATGACGATGGCCGCATAGTCACCACGGTTAGTTCGGCTTCCGATATTAAGTAACATAGAGAGTTGTAATGATGTCATGGTTTAACCCTCCTCAAAATATTTCAAAACTAAATCCAATAGTTCAATTTTCGATTCATATATGCCATCATAAGGCATTTCGATATAGACCTGTTCTCCTTCTTCGTAGACGAAGTAGTGGTATTGCATTTCACCAGTCTGGATTTCAACCCCATAATACGCACCGGAGGTAGGGATATCATTCAGAGGCTGCTTTCGTGTAGACTTGGCTTCGCTGATATATCGAATCAGATCTTCGTAGTATTGTTTGCTCATAGGGATAGTTGAGTCTGGAGATATTCTTTGTCAATCCATTCTTCGGAATAACCGCAGTCGCAGCATACATAGCGATTGACGAGGACAGCGGAGAAGTTCGACCAGCCGACCTGAATATTGTTGCCTACACCGTATGCTCCCGCTTTGCCGGGAACAAGGATAATATCGGCTCCATTACATTTCGTACATTTCTTTTTGTTTTTCATAGGGCCACCTCCTTGTGATGTCATTTTGAGATCCAGCCCAATTCCTGAAGCTGGGTGATTACATTCTCAGGCACATCGCTAATGTCACCGTCGGACAGCTTCATGACCTTGAGGTTACTTCAGAAGGTAAAATGTTTGCGTTTCAGGCGGAGACAAAAGGAAATCAGATGATTCTGACTGTGGAAAAAATGCCGGAGAATCCCATAGAGATTTCTTTCGCACAGGGGTCTTGGTACCAAATTAATCTGTTTAACAGTGCTGGAATTCCGGCGATTCCGTTTCGAATAATCGTCCAGGGAGCAAGGTGACCAGGTGAACCAAAGGGATTATCACTTTCTTTGCGTAAATAAATACATAACAGCATGATCTCTTGCTTTACCATCGTTGATTGGTGAAGCGGGAGATTTTTTATTTTTGAAAAAAGAATTATGTAAGCAGACGGATATAAAACCGTAAGATTTAAAATGACAGAAGCAGGATAAAAGAATATTCTTGATGTTAGCGTCGGGTGAAATTAGCCATTTAGAGTCGGGAGAAAATAACCAATCTAAGCCGGTCTGAAATGACCAATGCATCAGCTGATAATGCTATTGTTTCGCAATGCTTTCCGCGATAACTGTTCCCTTTGATCATAAATACTGTCGCATCGTCAAATATACGATGGGGAACATATTGAAAATAGATATGAATCATTTCAGAAAACAGGCGCATGTAATCCCATTGCTTCTATGTCTGCAGTTCCTGTTCCTGTTCACTGCGGAGGCGTTATCCTTTTTATATTGAATGTAGAACAGTTTAAAAAATATTAATTCAGAAAATGAACCAATGAGAAGAAATATATGAAATTTCACATAATATGTATGATTTCAGACTGTCTATCGGTTGAAACATAGACCAGAATAAAAATTGGAAGGAAGAATACAGAAAGTATATTGCAGAGCAATTTGTTAAAAACAAATGAGGTTGAAAATTGAATAATGCAAAGAGGATGAAAATGGAGTAAAAGATTTACATCCTCTTTTTTTTCGTTCTTGCCTACTCGTGAGATATATCGTAAAGCATTTGAATTTCAGCAGGGCAAGTGTTTTCTCCATGGCTTTGATCTCATCTTCCAGGGTAGCTTTTCTGGTCTCGAATAATTCTTTTCTCTTTCCATAGCTGGACGGACCTTCCACGACCCACTGGAAGAACAGCTTGATATCCTTAATCTCAAGACCTGATCGTTTGAGACATTCGATTACTCGGATCGCCTCCGGTTCTGCATCGCTGAAGTAGCGGATGTTGCCTTTTCTCATCAGATTCGGGAAAAACCCTTCTTTATCATAATATCTTAAAGTCGAAATCGGGAGATGATACATCTCTGATACTTGCCAATCGTGTACATATGAATCCTCCTAAAAAATACTTGACCTAAAGTTGGGTTTAGGTATTATACTTTTATTTAGTATAGAACAAATAGATATACGATGCAAGAAAAACACATGTAATAAATTGTGAGATTAATATAAGGAGAGATGGAGAAAATGATCTATAACGATTTTAACGGAATCAAACTTTCAGCACTTGGAATGGGTAATATGAGACTTCCTGTCATCGATGGCACTTGCATCTGTAGATGCAGATAAGCAGCCGGAATGCTGTATTAACTGCCATAGCTGTGAGAAGGTTTGTCCTCAGAGGATTCATATCCCTGAAGAACTGGCGAAGTTCGCTAAGAAAATGGGAAGATAAAAGGATCAGGTGAAATTATGGGAAAAATAGTACAGACAGCAGGTATTACGGATTCCTGGTTCAGTCATCTGGCAATTGAGGTTCCTGGCAAAGAGGGATCCAATGAGTGGTTGGAAGCGGTAAATGATGAGCAATACGGAAAAATCGATTGATGATAAAGGTGAATTGTAATGGCTATAACAGTGAATATTTATTATAAAGGGACAGGATCCGCGGCAAAGCAATTTGCAAAGGAAATGATAGAAAGCGGAACAGTGGATGCTATCAGGAACGAAGCGGGAAATCTTCGCTATGATTATTTCTTGCCGTTGGATGATGAAGAAACAGTGTTGTTAATTGACAGTTGGGAGAATCAGGAAGCAATTGATGTCCATCATGCATCTCCAATGATGAATACCATCGTAGAATTAAGAGAAAAGTATAATCTTCATATGATGGTTGAACGTTATGTATCAGATGATGGCATACCGGATTCAGACAAGAAATTCATAAAGGAATAGGTGACAATTATGGCAAAAACATTAGTAGCATATTTCAGTGCAAGTGGTGTAACAAAGAAAGCAGCAGAAAAGCTGGCATCTGCAGCAAAGACAGATACCTATGAGATCAAGCCTGCCGTTCCTTATACAAAGGCCGATCTGAACCGTGCAGCAGACAAAGATATTGATGCTCTGATCAAGATGCTTATATTTTGAAAAAAGGTGTTGACCCTGACATTGTGTCATAGTTTATCATAATCTCAACAGGAACGAGAAAGGTGGTTGATATCATGATGACAGTAAAAGAAGTCAGCGATCTGTCAGGGGTGAGTATACGATCCCTGCATCATTACGACAAGATTGGTCTTCTGCCGGCCACGGAAGTCACAGTTGCGGGTTACAGGCTTTATGACGATAAGGCACTGGAGCGATTGCAGATGATCTTGCTTTTCAAGGAACTTCAATTTCCGTTGAAGGATATCAAAGAGATCTTAGATAATTCGAATTTTGATCGAGGCAAAGCACTGGGGCAACAGATCAAGCTCTTGCAGCTTCGGAAGGAACACCTTGAGAATCTCATCGATCTTGCGACTGGAATCAAAATGATGGGAGTTGGTAAATTGAATAAGCTT
>SFQZ01000083.1 GCA_004562915.1 bacterium | reverse complement strand
TGCATCGCTCCGCTTGCATCAGAATAATACCAGGTACTTCCATCCTGATACCAGCCAGTCTTCATCGCACCGTTAGCAGGATCCAGATAATACCAGGTATTTCCCTGTTTCAGCCATCCAACAGCAATCGCTCCGCTGTTATGCATCCAGTACCAGCTACTTCCCAGCTTATGCCATCCACCACCGACCATGGCTCCGCTGGAATCACAATAATATTTATTACCGGCAGTATCTGTAAAAAATCCCGTCTTCATAATACCATTCTGTGGATCCATATAGTACCATTTACCACCGATACTTCTCCATCCGGTAGCTGTCTTACCATTTTCAAACCAGTACCAGTTGCCATCAATCATTTTCCAACCATTAATATTCTGGGAAGCAATCTGATGCTTTTCATTAAAATAATATGCTTTTCCTTCAATTGTCACCCAGCAGTCGGTATATTCCTGAATAATTCCATCACTGTTCAGATAATATGTAGCACCATCAATTTTCTGGAAGCCTGTCGCCAGAACCGCTTCTCCATTGGCTGCATCAAGATATTTTCCCTCGAACTCTATAATACCATTCTTGGATGTATCTACACTTCCGTCTTCATTCAGGAAATAATATGTTTCTTCAATCAGCTGCCAGCCAATCTTGTCAGATGCCTGGGTACCATCTTCATTGATATAGACCCATTTATCTCCAACTTTCTTCCAGCCTGCAACTATTTCGGGATCTTCTGTCTCCGCACTCGGTAAGATCAATTTTCCAAGTCCCTTTTCCGGAGAATTTACTTCTTCCGAATATACTGCAACCGAATAGCTTCCTTCCGTAATACTAGTATCATCTTCACCCAAAGTTTCAAGATCTTCCTCTGTAACATCTACAGTACCTTTCGTTACCAGCAAACCACCTTCAATGAAATAATAATCACCATTCCACTTATAAACTCCATCAACTGTTACAGGAGTGTCATCTTCTTTCTTTACCAGACTCCATGTACCATTTTCTTCATCATAGGTCCATTCATATGGTGATTCATCGATTTGCTCATCCATACCGACAAGATTAGAATCTATCGCAGTTGCCGCTACCGGCACACCGACAGATAACGCTATCATGATACCAAGTCCCATCAACAGACTTCGTCTTACCCTCATTTTTGTTCCTCCTTCAAAATCATTCATACAAAGTAATTGTAGTACAAAGCTCAAATTTTTTCAATCTATATATGGTGACTTTTTTATTACAATTTTCTTTTTCTTTTCTCCCTACTTGACATTCTTCTGTAACTACACTAAAATCAAAAAATAATATATACAGGAGGCTTCACATGTTTAAAAGCGATTTTGAGGCCCACTATCAGAACGGGGATTATGAAGCGATTTCTCAATACAAAGTAGATAATGCCATCATTATGGCTGCCGGTTTTTCTTCCAGGTTTGCACCGCTTTCCGACACTACTCCCAAAGCTTTGCTGAAAGTCAAGGGTGAGATTATGATTGAACGTCAGATACGTCAGCTGATTGAGGCTGGAGTCCCGGAAATCTATGTGGTTGTGGGTCATAAGAAGGAAATGTTCTATTACCTTTCCGATAAGTATGGTGTTCACATCATAGAAAATCCGGATTATGCTTCCAGGAATAATCATTCCTCTATCTATGCAGCAAGAGAATATCTGGGCAACTCTTATATTTGTTCTGCAGATAATTATTTTATGGAAAATGTTTTTGAACCTTATGTATATGAGCCTTACTATTCTGCCGTATATATCAGTGGTCCAACCAAGGAGTATTGTCTGTCCACCAATTTTAATGGGCGCATAACTCACGTTAAAATCGGAGGTTCCGATTCCTGGTGTATGATGGGACATTCCTATTGGGACAGAAACTTTTCTCAGCGTTTTGTCGACCTTCTTGAAGCAGAGTATGATCTGCCGCAGACCAAAGATATGTACTGGGAAAGTATCTACATCAGACATCTGGATAAACTGACTTTGTACATCCGCAAATACCCGGATGGTATAATAAGGGAATTCGATAATCTCGATGAACTTTGTCTTTTTGACACATCTTACATTCCATATAGAGATTCTTTATCTAAACAGACCGATTCCAAATGAATCGGTTTTCTTTTCTTGATTTTTTACTTTTATGTGTTTTTTTCGACATATTATGTCTAATTTATCGAATAAGTATATGGGAATATTTTCCAGGAAAGGAGACATAAGATGAAGAATATAAAAGAGTTACCATTAAGACTGGGGATACACAGAACCTATAAAGGATACCATTTTCTGGTCGCCTGTCTTGAACTTGCTTTAGAGGATGAAAACAATCTTCTTTACATCACAAAGTATATTTTTCCTATTGTTGCGCGAAAATATCATACCAACGTTTACTGTGTCGAACGAAACATACGCACCGTTATCCACAATTGCTGGAATTCACCCTGTCGTGAAATCCTCCAGTCAATGACACCGTATCCTCTGGAAAAACCACCCACTGTAGGTGAATTCATCGATATATTGTATTGGGAACTCAAATCAGATTCTGAGGAATGATCTTGATTATAGTGTCAAAAGTCCAAATCAATAAGTTATATGTAGCAAAACGATCCGCAATCACTTTTGACAGCCAGATCCATGTAAATTTGGATTAACATCATATGAGGAAGAAATGAATACTGGAAATTTTCCCAAATGAAAGGCTCTCATACGAGTCCTGCGCGGGATTTGGTTATATATAACTAACAGATTGTGTATCCGAATCCCGTGCATTCCTGATGAATATATTTATTTTTTCTCAAGAAGACAGATTACTTCCACATGATTTGTGAAAGGAAACATGTCAACCGGACAGATTTTTTTCGCCTTATAACCTTTTCCTGTAAAATATCGAAGATCACGTTCCATTGTCTCCGGATTACATGATATATATACAATCTTTTCCGATCCCATTTTTACTGCAGATGCCATGAAGTTTTCATCGCTTCCGGCACGGGGAGGATCCATAAATACCACATCCGCCCGTTCCCCATTTTGTGCCATATTTAAAAGGAATTCACCGGCATCTCCCTGATAAAACCTTGCATTTTTGATGCCATTTCTTTTTGCATTTCCCACCGCATCTTTCACTGCCTCACGGTTCAGCTCGATTCCGATCACTTCTCCACAATGTGATGCCGTTATCAAACCTATCGTACCGATTCCGCAATACGCATCTATCACTTTTTCTTTTCCTTTCAGACCTGCCAAAGAAATTGCTTTTTTGTACAAAACCTCTGTCTGAACCGGATTTACCTGATAAAACGAATTCGGAGATATGCGAAATCTGCAGCCACACAGTTCATCTTCAATATATCCTTTTCCATACAGGACAATATTTCTGTCGCCCAGTACCATACTTGTTGCTCTGTCATTTACATTAAGAACAACTGTGGTAATACGGGGATGCTCTTTCCTCAATGCTTTCACAAAGTTGTTTTTTGAGGGAAATACAGGCGATGCCGCCACCAGAACTACCATCATTTCTCCTGTAGATTTCGCACACCGTATCAAAACATGTCTCAAAAGTCCATAGCCACTATCTTCGTTATAGATTTTTATTTTAAATGATTTTGCCAGTTTTCTTACCGTCAGAATCACTCTGTCAGCTTCCTGATTTTCTATCTGACAGAATTCAACCGGAACCACTTTGTGTGTCCCCTCCTCATATATTCCTGACATCACCTCCCCATTTCTTTGATGCTTATATACAGCATGTACTTTATTCCGATAAAAATACGGATTATTCATTCCAAGAATCGGTTCCGGTTTTCCATAATTTTTTAACAATTTTTGCACATATATCTGCTTTTCTTTCAACTGTACGCTATAGTCTATTCCCTGATATTGACATCCGCCGCATTTTCCGGCATACGGACATTTCTTTAACTTTTCCGTATCTATTTCTTTCATTTTTTCAATCTCCATTTTACTTTTCCTCCCATTACCTTTATAATAAAATAAAAAGGGGAGAATATCTATGAAAAATAAATATATCTTTACAACATTATTCGCTTTATTTACTGTTATGGCATCCTCATGCCAAACTCGATCAGCTCAAACGACCGCACAAAAAGAGATAACTCTTGAGGACAGTGCAGAAACCAATTCGAATTCAGATATTTCAGATGCTTCTGTTCCGGCAGAAGACAACAATGCTTCAACAGAAACAGATGCCCCTATTACTTCTGAGGTATCTGCAGCATTCATGGAGGAACAGACACTTCTGGAATATGAAGGACTTTCCCTGAAAGCACTGTCATGGGATCCGGATACCGCAAACCTGATAATTCAGGCGCAAAATTCTTCTGCTCAGGAGTATACCATCCAGTTTTCTGACACTTCTGTTAATAATTATATGGTAGAACCAAATTTCAGCATGAATGTCAAAGCTGAAGCTCAGGCTGAAAAGAATGCAGAATTTTCACTTGACGATTTTGATTCCTGTGGTATCGAAGAAGCCACACAGATTCAAACAAAGATTTTACTGTTAGATTCTGTATCTTATGATACCATATATACTTCAGATTATATCACAATTCAGACGGGTGATTCTGATAAGCAGCAAATCTTTGATGAATCCGGTGAGATTTTGTACGACCAGGACGGATTAAAACTGATTTCCAAAGGATTTGTCGATGATCCGGAATGGGGGAAACTCTGGAAAATATATATATCCAATGATACTGACCAGGATTTATGCATTTATTCACCGGATGTCACACTAAATGATCATACTATGGATGTAATTTTTTCTGCGACTGTTCCGATCGGCAAAAAAGCTGTAAGTTCCATGACTGTATTTCAAAGTGATCTGGATAACTATCAGATCAATGAAATCCATTCCGCCCGGTTTACACTCCATCTAAAGAATCCGGCAACCTTTGAAACGATTCAGACCATTGATAACATCTCATTGGGAAATCAATAACAGGATAATCCTAAAAATAATCCCGGGGTTTTAATCCCCGGGAATTTTATCTTTTCTGACGTTCAGGTTCTATCCGATTGCATTTTCCACCTTTGTCAGCTGTACTGTAGTCACCGTAGTTTCTACCTGTTCATATCCATCCGGCAGTGTTACTGTCACAGGCAATGTATATTCTCCTGCCAATTTATCTTTCAGGTCGATAGATACCTTAATCTGATCCGCTGTCAACGAAGACAGTTCTGTCTGTGTTGCTTTCACCCGAACAGTAACTGTATCATGCAAGTATTAAGTTAAATTCTTTGCTTCCATATGGCAAAATACTCACCTTGACCATAACAGACTGCGTCAGTTCTTCCGGAATTTTGTATCCTTCTTCCTCTTTCAGCAGCGAATTTAACTTAATACTTGCATCCACATCCTGACTCAGACCACTCACATCAATCAGATTGGAGGGAATCTCAATGGTATTATTATTTTCTTTCAGTCTCCTTAAGGCTTCTTCACTTCCCGCCACTGAAATTGTTTCTGGTGTTGTAGTCACTTTATCTACCTGATAACCATAAGCCGGTGTACCGCTGTAGCTTGCTTTCACTTTAATATTATCAACGATTCTCCAGAGTTTTACTGACACATCTATCGTTCTGTCTTCACCGATATTAAACAAGGTCAGATATTCCAGCTGGTCTGATGTAAGTTCAGTTCCATTCTGATCATATATTTTCAGATCTGCTTTCTTGATTTCATCCGTCATCATACCTGTTACATTGACAGAAGCAACCACACTCTTAATTTTGTTGATCGTGGATTTTGGACCCCTGATACTGATTTTTTCCAGTGCCGGAGTACATTCGCCGATTTCATATCCACTTCCCTGTTTTCCTGTTGTATTTACAGTGACCATAAAATCTTTTGTTTTTACATCCTCAATATACACAGGAATCGTTTTAGGTATAATATTGACATCTTCCGCCGAAATTCCCGATATCGTTTTAAACTGAACCGGAACATAAGCCGGATTGGTACTTTTATCCACAATCTGCGTCATATCAGCTTCCACTGTGATATCCGTACGGTTCGAAATAACAGAAGATTTTCCTGTAATATACACCATGACCGTCCGATCTTCATCTGCGATCTGGTAGGTCTGACCAGAATTATAAATGTACTCATCATTGATTACATTTACTTTCACTGCATAGGACTTGATATCTACAGGATCATTGGCATTACTGGCAAACAGCCAGATACATACGGCGATCACAACCGAAATGATTTTCAGGGAAAGATTATTGGTCAGCCTTTTCTTCATGTCTATTCCGCCCTTTCCATTTTCTGAACTTTCCATTATCATCTTTCGCACTCGGTTTTAGTTTCAGTTTATTTAGCTGTTCTCGAAGTACGCCGGGAGTCACTCCCGTATAAATCTTACCTCCCATCGCATAGGAAATCTTACCTGTCTCTTCTGATACAATAATCGTAAGAGAATCACTTACCTCACTGATCCCCACACCTGCACGATGACGTGTTCCAAGACTTTTATTCAGTCCCAGATTTTCTGACAGAGGCAAATAACATGTAGCTGCCACAATTCGGTTATTACGGATAATCACTGCTCCATCATGAAGTGGCGTATTATGTTCAAAAATATTGATCAATAGCTGGCTGCTGATGAGAGAATCCATAGCAATACCCGTTTTTTCATATTCTTTCAAGATAATATTCTGCTCTACAACAATCAGAGCTCCCGTTTTTACCTCTCCCATGGCATAAGCTGCATGAATCAGCTCTCCAATCGTCCGATCACTGATTCTCTCGTCCGTAGATTTACTGCTGTCAAAAGGAATCAGTGTAGACAACATCTGTTTTTCTCCCAACTGTTCCAATACTCTTCGAAGCTCAGGCTGGAAAATAACAATGACTCCTGTGATTGCTACGACACTCATCTGTTTAAAAATCCACAGAATCGTATCCATTCGGAAAATCGCCGCTACAACAAGGAACAGAACAACAAGAAGTACTCCCTGCAGCAACATATAAGCCCGTGTATTTTTCACCCATACTACAAGATAATATACAAAAATGGCAATCAGTAAAATCTGAACAATATCAATCACACCAATGGATACAGGCAATGAAACTGACGCAAAACGAAATTTTAAATATGCAATTATATTTTCCACACTTTCACTTCCTCTCCATCATATTCTGGATTCGAGAAGACATTGCTGTCTCTTGTCTCTGAACTTGCTACAATTCTTTCAGGGATTCTTCCAGTTTCGACTCAAAATCTACTTCATCTACCGATAAATCGTCAGGATGTTCTACAGGTGCTCCCGTATCCTTCGGGACATCTTCCATCTTTCGATCAATACCGGCAAAAGTAATCGTCTCCTGTGGTACCGGACCTGCCTGATATGGATGAGTATCATATCGTGAATTCGGATTCGCGAGCGGAACCTGCACCTGCCTGTCATCTTCAATCTTCTTAATAGTCACATCTTTGTTTGATATACTCATTTTCGGTACAGCTTTTACGTAATAATAATATTCATCATCCTCAAACTGAAGTAGTTCTGTTCGGCTGTAATCCACATTAAACAAAAAGAACTCAAGAATCACAGACAGAATCACAGCACCTATTGTGCCTGCCACCAGCGGGATCACAGAATATTTCACATCAATGAATAAGCCACCTGCAATCATAATTACAATATATGAAATTGCTCCTGCAAATATGGCAATCTGCCATGCATAATCAACCGACAGTCTGCGGATCACATTCACAATCAACAGTACAGCAGCAAAGGCAATAATACTCATCATCATATCCTGATTTTTCAGAAGACCTTCAAGAAGCAGCTTCAGATTCATGGCTATTTCTTTTGTATCAGCTCCCTGTAAAACACTTGCCTTCTGATTCACAAGTTCCATAAAATAATAAATTATAACACCAAATCCCACTGAAATTGCTGATGAAGGTGTACGTATCAGTCCACATCCAATGGGAATCACACAAGGAACTTTCATAGAAAATGCAAACGGCGTCAGAATCAGAATCAAAGCATCCTGCGGTGTAAACCTGATATACAGAATCACCATGATCAAAATCAAGGCAAGAGCGAATCCTGCCACTTCCATTCCAATACCATAGCACTGAGCCACGATCAGAAAAATACCAAAAACAACCATCGTATTTAAAGGCATGATGGAGCAGATCAAGGAAAGAATAAGCAGGATAAATATACTGTCAAGCTGTTCTACAAAATCAAGGCTCATATTGATACTCTTAAATACTGCCATCGCCAGAATAAACTTTAATACCGGAAGCAAAAATGTACTGTATTTTGCATAAACCTGTCTTAGCTTTTCCTTAAATTCCAAAAGAAGGGTCATAAATTCTTCCTCCTGTTCTCCTGTTTTTGATTCTTGATCGCATCTTCTCTTTTATAAAGAGCTTCCAGCTTTTCCAGTTTCCGGTCATAAGCCTCTACTCCCCTTTTTGCTCTGGAATATTTCAGCGAATAAATTATATATGTGATAACGGAATATACAGTTATGGTAATAATATAACCACCGATAAGCACAACCGCCAGCAGGATCAGATTCATCTTATGCACATTATTCAGCAAATACTCTGAAAAATATGCAGCAATCAGAAGAAGCACAACCATATAGCCAATACTTGCGAGAAAAAAATTCTTAAACAAAGCGATTCCAAGATAATCACTGCGAAAATACTTCGCAATACGCATCTCTTCCTTTCCTTGTCCTTCTTCATATCTGGCCAATTCCGTCATCAATCGGATTTTTTTTTCATTTAACATACGCTCACCCGGTTTTCTTTTTTTCACATACATAACTTATTGTAACATATCTTTTCTTCTATTGAAAGCAATTTTTAAAATCCTTTTCCAATGCAAAGACATAGAAAATACACTTCTTTTACACCTTCTTGTTTCAATTTACCGGCGATTGCATTGATTGTACTGCCTGTTGTATAAATATCATCCACAAGCAGAACCTTTTTATACGCTCCCACCTCGTGTTTTACCCAAAAAGCCTGTTCCAGATTCTTTTTTCTTTCTTTTCGATTTAATTCTTTCTGTGCTTTTGTGAATTTTCTGCGCAGCACCAGATCGGTGTGAATGGGTATAGAAAACCCTCTGCTGATAACGCGTGCCAGTACTTCAGCCTGATTATATCCTCTGGCACATAGTTTTTTTCTGTGGACAGGTACCGGAAGAATGATCTGCGGTTGTATCTGCTTTATGAATTCTTCTCCGTACAGACACATAAGCCGCCCCATAAAATCTCCATATTCTTTTCTGCCTTTGAACTTAAACCTCATCAGAGCCTGTTTCAAAGGATCCTGATAAGTGAAGATTCCGATTCCCCTGTCATATTTCTGTTCATATTCCACACAATCATAACAATATTCCTGTTCATTTGACGAAAGAGGTTTCCCGCATCGCTGACATCTGGGTTCCCGTATTGGGGTCGGCATGCGTGATCTGCATTTGCTGCAAAGATATCTTTCTCTTCTCCCAAGCAGCCCGTCGCAAAACACACATCTTTTCGGGAAGATCCAGTCGAGCAGATATCCGGTCATCTTTTTCCAGATTCTGTTGACGCTCATATCTGCTCTCCTCCCATCCGATACAGTTCCTGTATCCGAAGACGCAAACTGGTATACCGCCCTTTTTCCTGTTTATTATGTATCATTTCATTGAATGTGACTTCACTTCCCACCACCGTCACACATTTTCTTGCTCTCGTAACCGCAGTATACAACAGATTTCTGCTCAGCAACATCTTAGGTCCACCCAAAAGCGGCAGGATCACTGCCGGATATTCGCTGCCCTGAGATTTGTGAATCGTCACTGCATAAGCCAGTTCCAACTCTTCCAACTGTTTAAAGCTATATTCTACATAACGATTTTCTTCATATATAACTGTCATAATCTCAGCAAATGTGTTGATTTCTTCTACGATTCCCATATCACCATTGAATACACCCACACCTTTTTCCACAGGAATACCGTACTTTCCCCGTATCTCCCATTCCAACTGATAATCATTGCGAATCTGCATGACTTTGTCACCCTCACGGAAAAGTCTGTTGCCAAATTCTTTTTCCCTTTTTTTCTTATCCGGAGGATTCAGATACTTCTGTAATACCTCATTCAGTCTTTCCACTCCCAGAAGACCTTTTCGCATGGGGGTAAGCACCTGTATATCCAGCGGTTTTGCCTGGACGTACGGAGGAAGCTTTTTCTGCACCAGGTAAACAATGGATGCCACAATCACATCCGCATCATATCTTTTCAGAAAGAAAAAATCTTTACTTTTATTATCAATAGCAACTTCTTCTCCCGCATTAATCTTATGAGCGTTGACCACAATATCACTCTCGGTAGCCTGACGAAAAATTTTATTTAGTTTTACTACGCAAAACGCCTGCGAATCAATAATATCTTTCAGGACACTGCCAGGTCCCACACTGGGGAGCTGATTCACATCTCCCACCAGGATCAGCCTCGTTCCCACCTGAACTGCCGACAGCAGCGCATGCATCAGCGAAATATCCACCATAGACATCTCATCAATGATGATTACATCCGCCTCCAGAGGATTCTCTTCATTTCTTTCAAAATGAGCTGCCGCCGACGATTCTTCCATCATCCCGGACAATTCCAGAAGACGGTGAATCGTGGAAGCCTCATAACCGGTGGCTTCTGTCATGCGCTTTGCTGCACGCCCCGTAGGTGCCGCCAGATATATATCAAGTCCCTCCAGTTCAAAATACTGGATGATTGCATTGATCGTGGTGGTTTTTCCGGTACCCGGACCTCCCGTGATCACCAGAACTCCATTTTTTACGGCCTCTACCACTGCCTGTCGCTGCAGTTCTTCCAGCTCCATCTGATTTTTATTTTCTATGAATTCCAGCCTCTTACGAATGCTCTCTTCATTTTCTTTATTCAAAATGGCCAGTTCCTTCAGTCTTCTTGCCGTATCCAGTTCCAGATAGTAATACTGACTGGAATATATGATCTTCTGTGTTTTCTCTCTGAGAGGAATCTCTTTAATCACCACTTTTCGATCCATAGCCAGATCCATGATATGTTTTTCCATATACTGAGGCTCAACACTCAGAAGTTCTGCTGTCCGGGTAAGTAAAATCTCCTGTGGCAGGTATACATGTCCTTCTGTAGCTGCCAAAGTCAGCGTATAAAAAAGCCCACTTTTGATCCGATAGTCAGAATCCGTGTGAATGCCGATCCTGCCTGCAATCTCATCTGCGATTCGAAAACCAATTCCCTGAATATCGTCTGCCAGCTGATAGGGATTCTCCCTTAGAACATTGTAAACTCTTGAACCATATTTCCCGTAGATTTTCACTCCCAGTGCAACAGAAATGCCATACTGTTGTAAAAACATCATAGCACTTCTCATCTCGGACTTTTCCGCCACCTGCTGTGCGATTTCCCGGGCTTTTTTTTCACTGATTCCTTTTACTTCTGAAAGACGCTCCGGTTCTTCATCCAGAATCCGCATTGTGTCTTCCCCAAACCTTCTGACAATCCGTGCAGCTAAAGCGGCTCCCACGCCTTTAATAGCGCCGGAGCCCAGATATCTTTCTATAGCAATGGTATCTTCCGGAATCTTTGTCTCATAAGACTCAACTTTGAACTGCTGACCATAAGTCGAATGTTCCACGTAAGTTCCGGTAAGTTCCAGAAGTTCACCCTCACCGATATATTCAAACACACCTACACAGGTAAGTTCTGAACCATCCACCATGAGATTCAGAACTGTGTATCCATTATCCTCATTGCGAAAAATGATATGATCTACATATCCTTCCACTGTACTTTGCATACATCTTATCCTTTTCTCACTATTTACCCAGTTTCGCCATCACTTCCGCATACAGACCGGTGCCTTCCGCTACCACACAGGCTGGGTTCTCTGCAGTCATAGCATTGATCCCTGTCCTTTCTGTAAGAATTTCCTCCAATCCGTCCAGGAGAGCACCTCCTCCTGTCAGCACGATACCCCGCTCTACAATGTCCGCTGCCAATTCCGGCGGTGTTTTTTCCAACACCCCATGGACTGCCTCCACAATCTTTGTAGTGGATTCCTGCAGTGCCTCTCGGATCTCTTCGGATGTGACAGTCACGGTTTTGGGAAGACCTGTGATTACATTTCGGCCTTTCACTTCCATCGTGACAATCTGAGGCCGCTTACACGCTGTCCCGATTTTAATCTTGATGGCCTCTGCAGTCTGTTCACCAATAAACAGATTGTGTGCTTTCCGTACATGGCGGATAATCGCCTCATCAAAATCATTTCCGGCCACCTTTATAGATGATGCTACCACAATTCCTCCAAGAGAAATAACAGCAATATCTGTAGTACCGCCTCCTATATCCACGATCAGATTGCCAAATACCTCCCGGGCTCCTGCCTGATAGGTTGCTTCCTCCACCGCCTTACGCTCAACTTCTGTCACTCCACTGGGCACACAAATGCTGATCCTTGGCTTCCGAAATGCCTTTCTCCCCATGGCTTTCTGTATAAAATGCTTCAGCATCTTTTCTGTAATAGTATAATCTGAGATAACTCCCTGGCGCAGCGGACGGATCGCCATGATATTACCCGGTGTCCTTCCGATCATCTGACGTGCTTCTTCACCGATTGCTTTTACCTTGTCCGCATCTTTATCATAAGCAACTACAGATGGCTCTTTCAAAACAATCCCTTTTCCTTTTGTATAAACAAGAATACTGGAAGTTCCCAGATCAATTCCTATATCTGCTGATGCCATATTAGTCCCCTTTCAATTTCAGAATGTTACACTTTCCAATGCGCTTATCGGTTCATTCCGATCTTCCGGAAACTGAGCCGCAACCATATTATAAACAATTCTCTGTTAAATGGAAAGCGTTTTTTAGAGGTATTTTTCGACATACTTTCCGGTATAAGAAATAGGATTCTTTGCTACCTCTTCCGGTGTACCCTGGGCAATCACAGTTCCACCTTTATCTCCGCCTTCCGGTCCGATATCTATAATATAATCTGCTGTTTTGATCACATCCAGATTATGTTCGATTACGATTACCGTATTACCGCCTTCCGTAAGCCGCTTAAGAATATCAATCAACTTATGCACATCAGCAAAATGCAGTCCCGTGGTTGGCTCATCCAGTATATAAATCGTTTTTCCTGTGCTTCTTCTGGAAAGCTCTGTTGCCAGTTTTACACGCTGTGCTTCACCTCCGGAAAGCGTAGTAGAAGGCTGTCCCAGACGAATATAAGAAAGCCCTACATCATTCAATGTCTCAATCTTTCTGCTGATAGACGGAACATTTTCAAAAAACTTCACCGCTTCTTCTACGGTCATGTTTAACACATCATAAATACTCTTCCCTTTATATTTTACTTCCAGTGTTTCCCTGTTGTATCGCTTTCCCTGACATACTTCACAGGGTACATACACATCCGGAAGAAAATGCATCTCAATCTTGATGATTCCGTCTCCACTGCAGGCTTCACATCTTCCGCCTTTTACGTTGAAACTGAATCTTCCTTTTTTATATCCTCTTGCTCTTGCATCAGCTGTAGCCGCAAAAAGATCCCGTATCTGATCAAAAACTCCCGTATACGTTGCCGGATTCGATCTCGGAGTTCTTCCGATCGGTGATTGATCAATATTGATCACCTTATCCAGTGCTTCGATTCCCTCTATGCATCTATGCTCTCCGGGAATCGTACGTGCCCGGTTCAGCTTTTTCGCCAGACTTTTGTACAGAATCTCATTGACAAGAGAGCTTTTTCCCGAACCGGATACGCCGGTCACACAGGTAAACACACCCAGAGGAAATTTCACGTCAATGTTTTTCAGATTATTCTGCTTTGCTCCCCTGACTGTAATCCAACCCGTTGGTTCTTTCCTTTGGGCAGGCACGGGGATTTTTATTTTGCCGCTCAGATACGCCCCGGTAATGGAATTTTCATTTTTCATCAGATCCTGAGCCGTACCGATGCCCACCAGTTCTCCGCCATGTTCTCCTGCCCCGGGACCAATATCTACGATACAGTCTGCAGCCAACATGGTATCCTCATCATGTTCCACCACGATCAGTGTATTGCCCAGATCCCGAAGATGACATAAAGTCTTAAGCAGCTTGTCATTGTCTCTCTGGTGAAGACCGATACTTGGCTCGTCCAGAATATAAGCCACTCCTACCAGACCGGATCCGATCTGAGTCGCCAGACGGATTCTCTGAGCTTCGCCTCCCGACAGTGTACTGGTAGCACGGGCAAGCGTAAGATACTCCAACCCCACATCCATAAGAAAACTGATACGCGCTTTGATTTCTTTTATTACCTGATTGCCGATCAGCTGCTGCGTCTCCGTCAATTTCAGATTTTTCATAAAATCCGTAAGCTTTGCAATAGACATCGAAGTGATTTCATAAATATTTTTATCACCTACAGTCACCGCAAGTGCTTCCGGCTTCAGCCTCTGTCCCCGGCAGGTATGACATGGAGTGATCTGCATAAAGGTCTCAAATTCCTGTTTGGAAGATTCCGATCCGGTCTCACGGTATCTACGTTCCACATTCTTGATCAGCCCTTCAAAAGTCACATCATAGACGCCTTCTCCACGCTGCCCTTTATAATGTACTTTCACAGAATGCCCATTGGTTCCATAAATCAGAATATCATGTATCTCTTTCGGATAATCCTGAAATGGTGTAGACAGATCAAAATGATACTCCTCACACAACGCATCCAATATCGCCCGTGTAAAGCTGCCCTTTGAAGTACAGGACTGCCATCCCAACACGGCAATAGCACCCTTTTCTATCGAAAGGGAAGGATCCGGTATCATCAAACGCTCATCAAATTCCATCTTATAACCAAGTCCCAGACAATCCGGACATGCTCCAAAAGGATTATTAAAAGAAAAACTTCTCGGTTCAATCTCATCTACACTAATCCCACAATCCGGGCAGGAAAAGCTCTGACTGAAATTCAGATACTTTCCGTCCATCGTATCCACCACAAGAAGTCCATCCGAAAGAGACAGCACACTTTCAATCGAATCCGTAAGTCGTTTTTCAATCCCGGGCTTTACCGCCAGACGATCCACGATAATCGCAATGGTATGTTTGATATTCTTATCCAGTTTGATTTCTTCCGAAAGTTCATACATATTACCGTCAATAGCCACCCGGACATATCCGCTTTTTCTTGCCTGCTCCAGAACTTTCTCATGCCGTCCTTTTCTTCCACGTACTACCGGAGCAAGAAGCTGTATCTTCGTTCGTTCCGGCAGAGCCATAATCTGATCCACCATCTGATCTACCGTTTGTTTTTCGATGGTTTTTCCACACTTCGGACAATGAGGAATCCCAATCCGGGCATAGAGAAGACGGAAATAATCGTAAATCTCCGTAACAGTTCCCACAGTCGATCGCGGATTTCTGTTCGTTGATTTCTGGTCAATGGATATTGCCGGGGAAAGTCCTTCAATACTTTCCACATTCGGTTTTTCCATCTGTCCCAAAAACTGTCGGGCATAAGATGACAGACTTTCCATATATCGACGCTGCCCCTCCGCGTAAATGGTATCAAAAGCAAGCGAGCTCTTTCCTGAACCGGATAAGCCCGTAAAAACCACAAATTCATTCCGGGGGATATCTACATTCAGATTCTTCAGGTTATTTTCATTGGCCCCTCGGATTTTTATATATTGTTTTTCAGATTTTTGTACTGACATATGCTTTTTCTCCTTAAAAACGGTATACTGCTAGAATATAGCAAACGTACGTTCTTGTCAAGGAAGAAAATCCGCAAGAATCGGATTACTCACACTGATTCCTCTACGGGTAAATCGCAGATAATCTCCATTTTGCTCCAGCAATTTCATCGTCCTGTATTTTTCAATTACATCTCCATATATTTCATACAATTCGTGCCCGAAATTCTTACTGAACGTTGTCACAGAAACTCCCTCTGTCATTCGAAGTCCCAGAATCATATATTCTGCCATCTGGTCTTTCAATTCCAGTTTTTCTTTCTGTTCACGGATTATTTCGGGATGTTCACAGTTTTTTATGTATTTTTCCATTTCAGAAAGATTGGAAAATCTTATATCTTCCAGCAGAGAAGCACTTCCCAACCCCAGTCCCAGATACTCTGTCCGCTTCCAATATCCCAGATTATGCCTGCATTCTCTTCCATTTTTTGCATAATTAGAAATTTCATACTGATGATATCCATAAGAAGACAATATATCATGGGTGTATTCGTACATAACCCTCTCTTCCTCTTCATCAGGAAGCTCCAATTCTCTTTCAGAAAAAGGTGTACCTTCCTCAATGATCAGACTGTATGCCGATATATGTTCCGGATGCAGCTGTACTGTCTTTGACAGCGTTGCCTCCCATGAAGCCAGACTTTGTCCCGGTAGTCCCGACATCAGATCTACATTGATATTTTCAAAACCGGCATTTCTTGCCATCTGATAGCTTTCCAGGAACTCCTCCCAGGTATGAATCCTTCCCAGTATCTTTAGTTCCCGGTTGTTCGCAGACTGACACCCAAAGCTGATCCGGTTAATCCCACTCTTAAGATAAATCTCCAGTTTTTTCTGATCAACAGTTCCCGGATTGGCTTCGATCGTAATTTCCACATCAGAACCCCGATCAAATTTCCCGTACACACTATCCATAATCTCTTCAATCCACTCTCCCGGCAAAACTGACGGAGTCCCGCCTCCAATAAAAACAGAAGAAACCTGATAGTTTGAAAAATCTCCACAATGATTAATTTCCTTTATTAAAGCTTCCACATAATTCCGCTGCCTTTCCGCCCCTGCAGGTCCTGACAGGAAATCACAATAATCACATTTTTTCACACAAAATGGGATATGGATATATAATTCCAGTTCTTTTTTCATCCATAAGTCTTCTTTCTAAATTATTATAAATCCTATGATATCACATATATTGCAATAAAAATATATACTTTTTGATTCGTGAGATTTGAATAAAATTTCTGTTTGAACTACTGACAATACAGATGCAAGGGAGGTATTATAATGAGCGATCAAAAGTCAAAAGAAATAAATCAAGCGGGACAACAGATCCCGCTTGGTTTTAATCATCATCCAGTTTCAAAACACTCATAAATGCTTTCTGTGGTATCTCTACATTACCCACCTGACGCATCCGTTTCTTTCCTTCTTTCTGTTTCTCAAGAAGTTTCTTCTTACGTGAGATATCCCCGCCATAACATTTTGCCAACACATCTTTTCGCATGGCTTTTACTGTCTCTCGGGCAATGATTTTTCCGCCCACCGCTGCCTGGATCGGTATTTCAAAAAGCTGTCTTGGTATCTCTTCTTTCAGCTTTTCACACATCTTTCTGCCTCTTTCATAAGCAGATCCGGCAAAGACAATAAACGACAGCGCATCCACTTCTTCATGGTTCACAAGAATATCCAACTTCACCAGCTCACTTCTCTCATACCCCAGCATCTCATAATCAAAAGAAGCATATCCTCTGGAACGGGATTTCAGTGCATCAAAGAAATCATAGATAATCTCATTCAGCGGCAGATGATAAGTCAGAAGCGCACGAGTTGTTTCCATATATTCCATGCCCTGATACTGTCCTCTTCTTTCCTGACAGAGATCCATGATCGGTCCGATAAATTCTGTAGTCACCATGATTTCAGCTTTTACCATAGGCTCTTCCATATATTCGATCTCAGACGGATCCGGAAGATTGGACGGATTCGTCAGATCGATCACTGTTCCGTTGGTTTTATGCACTTTATAAATAACACCCGGAGCTGTCGTCACCAGATCCAGATTGTACTCTCTTTCCAGACGTTCCTGGATAATTTCCAGATGAAGCAGTCCCAGAAATCCGCATCGGAATCCGAAGCCCAATGCAATTGATGTTTCCGGTTCATAGAACAGAGAAGCATCATTCAACTGAAGCTTTTCAAGAGCATCTCTTAGATCTCCGTATTTTGCTCCATCTGCCGGATACACGCCACAATAAACCATAGGGTTGACCTTTTTATAACCGGGCAATGGTTTTTCACAGGGACGCTGCGCATCGGTGACTGTATCACCTACTCTGGTATCTTTAACATTTTTGATACTGGCGGTAAAATATCCAACCATACCTGCACTCAGTTCCTCGCAGGGAATAAACTGTCCGGCACCAAAATATCCGACCTCCACAACGTCAGCTGTGGCTCCGGTAGCCATCATACGTGCCATGGTACCTTTTCGGATCCTGCCTTGCTTGATTCTGCAAAATACAATCACACCCTTATAGGAGTCATAGACAGAGTCAAAAATCAGTGCCTGCAAAGGTGCATCCGGATCACCCTGAGGAGCCGGTATCTTCTCCACAATCTGTTCCAGAACTTCTTCAATATTAATCCCCATCTTTGCAGAAATCTGAGGTGCATCCTGTGCTTCAATACCGATCACATCCTCAATTTCATTGATCACCCGCTCCGGTTCCGCACTGGGAAGATCAATTTTATTGATCACCGGCATCACATCCAGATCATGATCCAGCGCCAGATATACATTGGCCAGAGTTTGTGCTTCGATACCCTGTGCTGCATCCACCACAAGTATCGCCCCGTCACATGCTGCAAGACTTCGGGATACTTCATAATTAAAATCCACATGTCCGGGGGTATCTATCAGATTGAAAATATATTCTTCTCCATTTTTTGCTTTATATACAGTACGCACAGTCTGTGCTTTAATCGTAATTCCTCTCTCTCGCTCCAGATCCATATTATCCAGAACCTGAGCCTGCATCTCGCGCTCGGTCAAAAGTCCGGTTTTTTCAATAATACGGTCAGCCAGTGTAGATTTTCCATGGTCAATGTGTGCGATAATACAGAAATTACGAATCTTACTTTGATCGATTACTGCCACTTTCGTTCCTCCCTTTCAGAATGCTTTCGTAAACGTTATCGCTTATTATAACATAAACACTCTGTATTTGTCATTCTCCTTTTAAGACTTTATTTAAGATAACACTAAAAGGCTCCATGGCATTCATGGCTTCTTCCACTGTATTGGTCTGTGCACCTACTTCAAGAAGTATGGATCGTGGACGCACATGGAGATTATAACGATATCCTTTCAGATAGATGCACCTGGTAAACCTCGGATAATACTTTGCCGCCTGATAGGACAGCTGAAAAGCAAAAGCCAGATTGTCAGATATATAGGGATTGGGAAGTGCCTCCAGATCTCCGTTATTGATCGTCCGGCTCAGACCATTAAAATACATGATCTGGGCTGTCTGTTTGCCATTGATCTCCGTCACCAAATGTTTATCCTCCGGCACACCATCTCTGTGGAGATCTATCACCACTTCTATGGAAGGATTCTCCTCCAGAACCTGCTGAACTGCAGGCAAAGCATAATTATACGCTTTACTTCTCTCGAGCTGTCCATCCGCCATGTCAAAAGCATCCTTCATATGAATCACCTGATAACCATATATATCTCTGAGTATTGACTCCAGATAATTTCCCACACCCACCACACTGGTATTCTCGTCTCCTTCCACGGAATCTATATATCCCTCCTGTGAATGTGTATGATAAATAAGTATCTGTGGCCCGTCACTATCTCCGGATAATTGCAGATTGTCTCCCATGAAAGATTCCACATTAATCTGAGAGCTGTCTACAGTTGTATTTGGATCCACTACAAAAAAATTATTCAGCAGGTAATTAAAATCACTGAGTTTCTCCATGGACAGATCTTTCACCGGTGAAGTCTCTACCGCCACAGTCCATGCCGGCATTCCCTCATCTGTCTGACTGGTCTGTTCCTGCACGCTTCCTGTATCTGACTCGCCCTGCACCACACTGCCTTCAATCTCCTGCTCCTCCTCTTTTTCCCCGACCGTTTTTTCATCTTCCGCTGTTTTGGCCTGATTTTCTTCTGCTACCGCTTTTGCCTGATTTTCCGAAAGCAGCCTGTCTGTAATTGTTTTTCCATTCACTTCAATTATTTCATGGCATGTACTCTCATCCTCTATTACGGTCTGTTCCTCCTGCGTTTGTTGCAGATATGTAAGAATAGGAAGTTCATCCCATATTTTATTCCATGTATTTTCCAACCATCTTCCACTTTGTCCTTCCTCATAAAAGCAGGCAGGCAAATAGCAGGACAAAGCTTCCTCTTGCACTTCACTATAGGCCTGCCGCGATATTTCCTGGATCTTTTGGGGAGGATTTTCACGAATCCTGAGAATTCCTCTCGCAATGAGATATCCCCCAAGGCAGACAGCCAGACACCAGATCAGACCATTTACTATTTTCTCAGATTTTGACACACTCCTCCCTCCTTCTCGTCAAGTATCTGTCACCCACATCAATATATGAGAGGAAGTCTCTGTTTATACCCCCATCCCGGATACAGCTATATTAATTCCTTCCGATATGGTAAAACTGAGCATTTTTATTGTTTCATCCACATCCTTAGGTGTTACATACATACTATGCAGCTTTGGCGTGATTAATTCTCCCAAAAATTCCTCCATTTCACATTCTTCCAGGTTTTCCAGCAGATGAGCGATGGCATCATGTACAATCGTTGCCGCATCTACTACCGTCGGTACTCCGATTCCGATCACCGGAATTCCCAGAGATTCCATAGTCAGCCCATTTCGATGATTCATGACACCGGATCCCGGATTGATCCCTGTATCCGTAATCTGTATAGTGCAATTCAGACGCTTCATGCTTCTGGCTGCCAGTGCATCAATCGCAACCACGACATCCGGTTTCGTCTCTTCCACTACCCCACGGATAATTTCCATAGTCTCCATCCCGGTCTGCGCCATGACACCCGGAACCAGGCTGCTGACAAGATGTACTTTTTCTTCCCCTACGCTGGCTTTTCCATATTCTTTTACAATATGTCGGGTAATCTTCAGATTATTGATTGCTCTCGGCCCCAATGCGTCCGGTGTAATATCTCTGTTTCCCAATCCAACGACCAAAATAGATTTTTCTTGTTCCAGATGCAGAAGCTGACAGAGATGACCTGCAATCGCCTTTGATATTTCCCTGTGATAATCTTCATCCGGCACCACCAGATTTGGGGCTTCCATGGTAATATATGTGCCTTTCGGTTTCTCCATCAGTTTTGCGCCGGATTCTGTATGGATTTCTACTACGGTTGTTCGAAGATCCAGCTTCTCCTGATAATCCTCATGAATCTCAACGCCTTTAATTTCCACATTATCCTTCTCAAATTTTTCTTTGCTTTCCACCGCAAGATCGGTGCGTATACGGTATGATCCAAGCATATCCAATCTCCTTCCTTTTCCGGGAACTGTCATTCATGACGGGAATTATTACTACTATCATTTCCCGAAAATACCGAAATCTATACGGTTTTCCTTGCGAATTTTCTTTTATATTTTGCAAAAAATCATGTCAAGCATTTTTGAAAATGTCCTAAAATAAGTGAAACATTAGCCCCGTCAATTCGGGGCTGTTTTACTTTGGGAATCTTACTCGGTGATGATTAAAATATTGACAGCATGAACCCGCATTCCATGCCTGAGCAGGCTTGAGGGCAGGCTCCGCAGGGACCCGCTATGGCGCGTCCCTACAAAGCCTGCCGGCACTAGCGTGCCAGCCTGGCATGGATGCCCCTACTGTCAATACATGAAACATCCTTCCTATGATTCCGGTGGCTATCCACCTTCTATGCGCTTATTTTATCATCATAATGATGCGGCTGTGCCGCTACGTGCTTTTTGAATGATTCTCTTCTCCATGGATGGTTCATTGGAGGTATGTATCGTTTCTTTTCCTTTGGTTTCTGGTAGTTTGCATCCAGTTCTCTTGATTTTTCTTCGTGTTCAGGAATCTGTTCAAGGGCATAAATATGCTTGTCATTCACGCAGCAGAATAAGTTGCCGTCAAATGCCTGTATGGTCATTACTTTGGTTCCTTTCCGATAGTGTACCTGTTTCCCGTTTTTATCCAGCATTCTGTAATGGCTATGCTTAAACTGGATAGAATGGCCACAGTCAACGGTTCTTTCGGTCAATACAGCAAGAATCAGGTTGATTTTTTCATCTGAGGGTTGCGTTTCAAACACAGATTTGCTACCATGAATGGGAAGGGAAAACTTCTCGTTGAATTCCTTTATGTAGGAGTTTAGGAATTCATTGGCAGCATCTATGGTCGTGATTCCTGCCAGTCGTAATTCGATGGGCAGGCGCGACTGTAGAGTCTGGTTTAAACGCTCTACACGCCCCTTAGCCTGCGGTACACTGCTGGATTCCAGAAGAACGCCAAGTTGTTTGCAGGCATAAGAAAACTGGGTATAGGTATCCTCATCGAGAGATGGGGAATTTTTCTTTTTGTAAGTAAATACGGTCCGACGGTCTGTAAAGAACTTGTAGGGAATGCCATAGACAGTCAGGATCTGATGGAATACATGATAGTAGCCCTTTAAGGTTTCCTGTGCATCGAACCAGGCACCGGTAATCCTGCCGGTGGCATCATCAACAGCTAAATGGAGATGCCAGATCTCACCGGGAATCCATTCATAAGGAGTTGCATCCATCTGTTGCATTTCGCCAAAATATGCGCATCTGGGACGCCTGGAGTGGGCATCTTCGACGGCGATCAGATTGGCTTGTATGGTATCCGCTTCCTTTTGGTTTTTTGCAGCTTTCTTTTTGTTTTCCAGCTCTTTTTTGATCCGCTTTTTCTTGGCTTTTGTTACCTTTGGGGAAAGAATGTATTCGCTTTCCAGAATATTGGCAACAGAAGAGGGTGATATCGTGATCTGTTCATGCTTTTCCAGTAACTCGGAGAAATGGCGGAAGTTTGCATCATAATATTTCGTGCGGTAGAGATCAACGATGGACCGGCGTGTCTCATCAGGGATAGTCGTTGCTGGTTTGCGCCCTTTATTGCCATGTACAAAGAATTCTTTACCGTATTTTTTATATCCGGCAAGCATACGGTTAATATGTCGTTTGGAGCATCCAAGAGTGAGGGCAGCCCTGTCTTTATTGCCATCCGGGTGATCTGCCAGAGATTTGATTACTTCGTATTTTTTCTGTTCATCCATTGTGAGTATTACCTTTCTGATAATGATCTCCTCCTGTTCGTTATAAGTCGTATGGAGGATATTTTACCACATCTG
>SFQZ01000013.1 GCA_004562915.1 bacterium | reverse complement strand
TTAGCAATGCCTCGGCAAACGAACCCAAAACTTCTTCTCATGCTGTCGTTCGCCGGCAACAAAACATCATCATCCAGGGCATACAGTTTGTTACCCCAACGTTTATATATATGAGACAAGGGACAAAAGGAAAACACACACATCTGGTAATGAGAACCTAGTGTGCGAGAGGAGAATGTGGCATGAATGCGCAGCTGAGGAACAGAGCCCTATAATCCCTCTCCCACGCACAATATGTACGAATAAGACTTGACAAGAGTATCGCCGATTGCTATAATACGGAACATGAAAAGGCAAAGGTGTCTTATTTAGAGATTACTCTTAATAAGTGCACCTTTTTTTCGTTTAAAGATTGTATTCCTTCAGATTTTCAGGTTAAAATCAAGATAAAAAGCGGCATGCGGATAAAGATTTTGCCGGTGAAAAGGAGAAACTATATGGAGAATTATAGCAAAGCGGAAATTATGCAATTAGTAGAGGAAGAGGATGTGGAGTTCATCCGTCTTCAGTTTACGGATATGTTTGGTGTGTTGAAGAATGTTGCGATACCTTCCAGCCGTCTGTTTAAGGCGATGGAAAACAGATGTGTGATCGACAGGGCATCTTTGGATGGTTCTATTCAGAGCGAAGAGGTGGATTTATATCTGAGACCCGTTCTGAATACGTTTACAATTTTACCGTGGCGGCCACAGCAGGGAAAGGTTGCCCGTTTTCTTTGTGATATCTGCAACGATGATGGTTCGGAATATGAAGTAAGTCCACGGTTGATTTTGAAAAAAACGGTGGAAAAGGCTGAAAAAATGGGTTATACCTTCCAGGTGAATCCGGAATGTGAATTTTTCTTATTTCATACGGATGATAATAATCTTCCGACTACGGTTACCCATGAAAAAGCCGGATATCTGGATACGTCACCGGTGGATTTGGGAGAAAATACAAGAAGGGATATTATCCTGACTTTGGAAGAGATGGGATATGAAATTGATTCTTCCCATCATGAATGTGCGCCTGCCCAGCATGAGATTGATTTTACTTTTGAAAATGCATTGGCTACGGCGGATAAGATCATGACATTTAAAATGGCGGTTAGAACGATTGCCAGAAGATATGGGCTTCATGCTACTTTTATGCCGAAGCCCAGAACGGATGTAGATGGTTCAGGCATGCATTTGAATATGCGCCTGATGAAGGAAGGAAAAAATGTGTTCCGGGATGAAAATGGTGAACTGAGCCGTGAAGGAGAAGCTTTTATGGCAGGAATCCTTGAACATATCCAGGGAATGACAGCAATCTTTAATCCGCTTGTCAATTCATATAAGAGACTGGTTCCCGGATTTGAGGCACCTTCCGATGTCACTTGGTCAAGAAAGCGGAGAGAAGCATTGATTCATGTTCGCAAACGTATGGGCGGTGGAGTAAATCTGGAACTGAGAAGTCCGGATTCCGCATCAAATCCGTATCTTGTGTTTGCACTTTGTCTGGCAGCTGGGCTGGATGGAATTGAGAAGAATCTGAAAGCACCTGCCGAGATGACAGAAAGCATTCGGAAAATGTCTTTGGAAGAAAAGAGAGAAAAAGGAATTCAGGCTTTGCCGGAAAATCTCAGTGAGGCTTTGAATTATATGGAACAGGATGTCTTGCTACAAGAGGTTCTTGGTGAGAAGTTCACTTCGGCGTATACAAAAGCCAAAAGAAAAGAATGGAAAAGCTACCTGGCTCAGGTTTCAGAGTGGGAGCTGAACCGATATTTATATTTAGTGTGAGTAAATGATGGAGGCAGCGGATGAGTGTGGTTGTGGTGGTGTTACCCAAACTAGATGATGCAAAGAAGATCAGAAAAATTCTCATGGGCCACGGTTTTAACCAGGTTTTTGCATGTGCCTCTGCCTCATCAGCACTTCAGGAAGTCAATCAACATAGCCATGGTCTGGTGATCAGTGGCTATCGTCTGAAAGATATGTATTATGTGGAACTGGCAGAATGCCTTCCAACGTATTTTGAACTGATATTGCTCGGTTCTGCAAGTACGGTAAGTGAAGCGGAAGCCGGGATCTTATCCCTGACTATGCCACTAAAAGTTTACGATCTGGTAAACACGGTGGAGATGGTTCTTCGTCAGATGGAACGGCGTATAAAGAAGGAAAAAAAGCCGAAAAAGAGGACGGAGAGGGAAGAAAACTATATCCGGAATGCAAAAGCACTTCTGATGGAGCGAAATCATTTGTCGGAGGAAGAAGCACACAGATATATTCAGAAATGCAGTATGGACAATGCAACCAATATGGTTGAAACTGCCCAGATGATCCTCACTCTTTTATTTGAGGAAGGATAGAGTATTTTTGTGAAAGCAAAAATTATGGAATGGAAAAGGAGAATGTGATATGGAATTTATTACGGGGATTCAGAAAAGGGAAGAGGCAGAACTGGAAGATCTGCTTCAGGCAGAAGAAGACAGCAGGCTGATTGTAGAAGGCGCCGTACACAGTGTTCGTGATATGGGCGATATTGCATTTATCATTCTCAGAAAACGAGATGGTCTGGTACAGACAGTATGGGAAGAGGGAAAGACCAATCAGGAACTCTCTCAGATCCGTCAAGGTGACTTCATTCGCATAGAGGGTACTGTGAAAAATGAAGAGCGTGCCCCTCATGGAAAAGAAATCCGTCTGGAAAATATTCAGCATCTCTCCAAAGCAAGCGGACCGCTTCCGCTGGCAATCGACAAGTGGAAATTAAATACTTCTCTGGAAGCAAAACTGGACAGACGTTCTCTTTCCTTGAGGAATGTACGGGAACGTGCCAGATTTCGTATTCAGGAGGGAATTGTGAGAGGATTCAGAGATTATCTGTACAGCCAGGGCTTTACGGAGATCCATACGCCAAAGATCGGTGCAAAAAGTGCTGAGGGCGGCGCTAACCTTTTCAAATTGTCCTATTTCCATCGTCCGGCAGTTCTGCAGCAGAGTCCACAGCTATATAAACAGATGATGGTAGGAGTGTTTGACCGGGTATTTGAGACAGGTCCTGTATTTCGTGCAGAAAAACATAATACACGTCGTCATTTAAACGAATATACCAGTCTTGATTTTGAGATGGGTTATATTCACAGTTTTATGGATATCTGTGAGATGGAAACAGGATTTCTTCAGTATATGATGGCACTTCTGGAGAAAGAATACAGCAAAGAGCTGAAGCTTCTGGGAGTAAAACTACCGGATGTAAGCAAAATTCCATATGTACGGTTTGATGAGGCAAAACGTCTTGTTTCTGAAAAATATAACAGGAAAATTCGTAATCCTTTTGATCTGGAGCCGGAAGAAGAAGAGTTGATCGGTCGATATTTTAAAGAAGAATACGATGCAGATTTTGTGTTTGTAACACATTATCCTTCCAAGAAAAGACCATTCTACGCAATGGATGATCCGGAGGATGAAAGATATACATTGAGTTTTGACCTTTTGTATAAAGGACTGGAAATTACTACCGGTGGACAGCGTATCCATGATTACGAAAAACTGCTGGAAAAAATAGAGAAAAAAGGCATGACCACGGAAGGGCTGGAACAGTATCTGGATGCATTCCGTTTTGGTATGCCGCCTCATGGAGGATTGGGAATTGGTCTTGAACGTCTGACCATGCAGATCCTTGGCGAGGATAATGTAAGAGAAGCCTGCCTGTTCCCGAGAGATATGAGCAGACTGGAGCCATAGAAGAGAATCGAAAGCCTGATAAATGTAAATAGCGTTTTACATGAAAGGAGTAAGGGATGAGCGGTAGAAAAATAGATGATGCGACCATGGATAATGTGGAAATTCTGGCAAAGCTGGCACTTAGTCCCCAGGAACGCCAAAAAGCCATGGATGAAATGGAAAAAATACTGGATTATGTAGAAAAACTGAATGAACTGGACACAGATCAGGCAGAACCTCTGGTTCATATCCTTTCGGAAGTGAATGTATTCCGGGAGGATGTGGTGACAAATGGAGACGGACGGGAAGAGTCACTGGCGAATGCTCCTAAGAGTAAAGATGGTCAGTACATCGTACCGAAGACAGTATAACTAAGAAGTAGCATAGTCTTCTTATATGTTATACGGACCGCAAGGATGCGCAGTGATTCTGATGGGAAGATGTCAGCATAGCTGACCAGAATCGCGCGCCAAGTCTCTGCGAGCATCGACTTGAATAGGAGGAAATATATATGGAAATGTTACAGTTGACGGCCCGGGAATTGAGCCGGAAAATCCGGGACGGTGAGATCAGTGTAAAAGAAACAGTGGATATGTACAGAGAGCAGATGGAAAAAATGGAACCTCAGATTCATGCATTTCTCTCTGTGGATGAAGATAGACTTGCCGGCAGAATTCAGGAAGTAGAAGAAGGAATCAAAAGCGGGAGATACAGCGGACCTTTAGCCGGTGTTCCTGTTGCAGTGAAGGATAATATTTGTACAAGAGGACAGAAAACTACCTGTGCTTCTAAAATTCTGGAAAATTTTGTGCCTGCATTTGATGCAGAGGCAGTAAAACGTCTGGAAGATGCGGGTATGATTGTGCTGGGAAAAACCAATATGGATGAATTTGCCATGGGAAGTACTACAGAGACATCTGCTTTTGGTGTTACAAAAAATCCATGGAACATCGAACACGTACCGGGTGGTTCTTCCGGCGGTTCCTGTGCGGCGGTTGCGGCAGGAGAAGCAGTGCTGGCGCTGGGCTCAGATACCGGTGGTTCCATCCGTCAGCCGGCGGCTTACTGTGGTGTGACCGGATTGAAACCAACCTACGGCAGAGTATCTCGCTATGGTCTGATCGCCTACGCTTCTTCTCTGGATCAGATTGGTCCGGTGGGAAGAAATGTAAAGGATTGTGCGGCACTTTTTGAAGTGATTGCCGGTCATGATGCCAAGGACAGCACCAGTTCCCAGAAAGCGGTAGAATCGTGGGAAAGTCTGACAGAAGGCAGTCTGAAAGGCAAAAAGATCGGTATTCCGAAGGAGTATTTTGCTCAAGGAACCGATGAAGAAGTGAAAAAAGCACTGACAGATGCCATGGAACTGATGAAACAGAATGGTGCAGAAGTGGAATATTTCTCTCTGAAAATGGTGGATTATGTAATCCCTGCCTATTATATCATTGCCTGTGCCGAGGCAAGTTCCAATCTGGAGAGATTTGACGGTGTCAAATACGGATACCGTAATAGGGAATCCACAGAACTTCACGAAATGTATAAAAAGAGCCGTGCGGAAGGATTTGGTGAAGAGGTGAAGAGAAGAATTCTTTTGGGATCCTTTGTATTAAGCGCCGGTTATTATGATGCATATTATCTGAAAGCATTGAAAGCAAAAGCACTGATTAAGAAAGAATTTGATCAGGCATTTGAAAAATATGACTGCATCCTGGCTCCGGCATCACCGACTACGGCACCGAAAATCGGTACCAGCCTGTGTGATCCGCTGCAGATGTATCTGAGTGATATTTATACGGTTGCAGTAAACCTTGCCGGACTTCCGGCTGTAAGCCTGCCGTGCGGAAGAGACAGTCAGGGATTGCCTGTGAGTATGCAGATCATCGGTGACTGTTTCCAGGAGAAAAAGATTCTTCAGACAGCAGCAGCTTATGAGGCTTTGCGGGGACCATTTCCAATGGCCTGGGAAAAGGAGGAAATGTGATGGCAAAACAGTATGAAACCGTTATTGGTCTGGAAGTACATGTAGAGCTTGCTACAGAGACAAAAATTTTCTGCGGTTGTTCTACAAAATTCGGAGGAGCACCGAATACCCATACCTGTCCGGTATGTACCGGTATGCCTGGTTCTCTTCCTGTATTAAATAAAAAAGTTGTAGAGTATGCATTGGCATTGGGGCTTGCAGCCAACTGTCAGATTAATCAGTATTGTCGCTTTGACCGGAAAAACTATTTTTATCCGGATAATCCGCAGAATTACCAGATTTCCCAGCTTTATCTGCCGATCTGTCATGATGGATGGCTGGAGATTCAGACTTCCGGAGGAACGAAAAAAGTCCGGATCCATGAAATGCATATGGAAGAAGATGCCGGAAAATTGATCCATGATGAATGGGAAGACTGTTCTCTCGTTGACTATAATCGAAGCGGTGTACCGCTGATCGAGATCGTGTCAGAGCCGGATATGCGTACCTCTGAGGAAGTAATCGCTTATCTGGAAAAACTGCGTATGATCTGCCAGTATCTGGGAGTTTCTGACTGTAAGCTGCAGGAAGGTTCCATGCGTGCGGACGTAAACCTTTCTGTCCGTGAAGTGGGAAGCGGTCGTCTGGGAACCAGAACCGAGATGAAAAACCTGAACTCGTTCAAGGCAATTTCCCACGCCATAGAGGGAGAACGGGAACGTCAGATCGAACTTCTGGAAGAAGGAAGAGAGGTAATCCAGGAAACCCGCCGTTGGGACGACAACAAAGAATCTTCCTATGCGATGCGGTCGAAAGAAGATGCCAAGGATTATCGCTATTTCCCGGATCCGGATCTCCAGCCGGTAAGCATCTCCACAGAATGGATGAATGAAATCAAAAGCCGTCAGCCGGAATTTCAGGAAGAGAAAGCTGCCCGGTATCAGAAAGAATATGAGCTTTCAGAGTACGATGCCAATATCCTGACACAGTCTAAGCATATGGCAGATATCTTTGAAGAGACAGCCGGATTTTGCGGCAACCCGAAAAAAGCAGCCAACTGGCTGATGGGAGAGACCATGCGTCTCATGAAAGAAAAATCCATGGAACCGGAAGATTTGAGTTTTTCACCAAAACATCTGGCAGATCTGATTCTTGCGATTGAGCGTGGAGAAATCAATCAGCAGAATGCAAAGAAAGTATTTGCTGCCATTATGGATGAGGATGTGGAGCCGATTTCTTATATGAAAGAAAAAGGTCTTTTGATGGTATCCGACAGCGGAGCGATCGAAACTGCGGTGGATGAGGTGCTTGCAGCCAATCCGAAGACTGTGGAAGAATTCCACAGTGGAAAAGAAAAAGTACTCGGTTTCCTGGTGGGTCAGGTTATGAAGAAAATGAAAGGAAAAGCTGACCCGGCAAAAGTGAATGAACTTCTGAGGAAGAAGTTATAAATACGTTTAAGAAAATGATGATGAAAGGGACATAAAGCCATGCCAAAATTAAATGAAAATTATCTGCAGTTAAAGGACAGTTATCTGTTTTCTGAAATAGCCCATCGTACTGCTGCTTACACAGAGAAGCATCCGGACAAACCGGTGATTCGTCTGGGAATCGGTGATGTTACCCGACCACTTTGTGACTGTGTCTTGAAAGCACTCCATGAAGGTGTGGATGCCATGGCAGATTCCGCTACTTTTAAAGGATATGGACCTGAGCAGGGGTACGCGGACACAAGACAGGCCATTGCGGATTATTATAAGAAAAATGGTGTGGATGTGGATCCAACATCCATCTTCGTTTCAGACGGTGCGAAAAGTGACACCGGAAATATTACCGATCTGTTCGGTAAGGGAAATGTAATTCTGATTCCGGATCCCGTTTATCCGGTATATGTGGACACCAACATCATGTGCGGCAATCAGGTTACTTTTATCAGTGGTAATGCAGAGAATAATTTTCTGCCGATGCCGGATCGTAGCCAGCATGCGGATGTAATTTACCTTTGCTCTCCCAACAATCCTACAGGTGCCTGCTACAATAAAGAGCAGTTAAAAGAGTGGGTGGATTACGCACTGAAAAATGAAGCAGTGATTCTGTTTGACTCCGCATATGAAGCATTTATCTCTGATCCGGAGCTTCCGAGAAGTATTTTTGCTATTGAAGGTGCAAAGAAATGTGCGATTGAATTTTGTTCTCTGTCCAAGACGGCAGGATTTACCGGAACCCGCTGTGGTTACACGGTAGTTCCGAAAGAACTGGTATTCAAATCCTCCACAGGTGTGGAGATGTCCATGAATGCTATGTGGAACAGACGTCAGTGTACCAAGTACAACGGAACCTCTTATATTGTACAGCATGCTGCAGCAAAAGTATTTTCAGAGGAAGGAATCAAAGAGTGTCAGGAAAACCTGCAGTATTATAAGAAGAATGCAAAAGTAATCGCTGATACACTGACCGAGCTGGGAATTCGTTTTACCGGCGGCAATCATTCCCCATATATCTGGTTTGAATGCCCGAATGGAATGGATTCCTGGACTTGTTTTGACTATCTGCTGGAAAATATTCAGGTGGTAGGAACACCTGGTGCCGGATTTGGTGAGAATGGAAAGAATTATTTCCGTCTGACTTCATTTGGAACATATGAAAACACGGTTGAGGCGATGAAGAGATTAAAAGTGCTTTTTTCTTAAGCCACACAGATATTTTGTGAATAGAAAGTTAGCAGACTTAGAAAGTATCGCCTGTCCCCTATGTGTTACTATTCAAAGTATATTTAAAATTTTCCAAAAACCCCTTGATTTATATGTGAAATTCGCTTATAATATGCGGTGACAGGAATCGATAAAGGGTGTATTATATGCGTTAATCCCTTTTTCTAATAACATTTTAGTCGGGAAGAGGTGAAATATGAACGAAAATATGAAACTCGAGTTCCCTTTTACTGATAATTCCGGCGAATTAAGTGGGGATAAGCTGGATGAGCATCTTAAAAACGATAATAATACGGAAGAAAATAAGAGGTATCGTATAAGATCAGGATATATCCTGCGGGAGATTGCAGGGGAGTATGCAATTATCCCTGTAGATGAGGAAAGCTTGATTACAAATGCGGTAATGGCGCCAAACGATACAGCAGTTTTTCTTTGGAAAGCATTCCTGTACCCCAGTACAATCGAAGATGTAGTCAAAAAAGGTATGCAGGAATATGATGCAACAGAGGAAACCATTCGCAATGCTACATATCGTTTTGTGGAAGAGACCTTAAGATATAGGATTTTAGAGGAGGTAGTGTAATATGAGAAAGACATGGGAAGAACCAAGAATTTCAGTGCAGGAGTTTATTGCCAATGAATATGTGGCAGCATGTGGGGATAAGAATAAAGTGTATAAATTTGTATGTGATGCTTCTACCAAATATGGAACGGGATTAACAGCTTCTACTGTATTTACTAATGGCAAGGATGGAGTAATGGGAACAAGTGATGATGTAGCATTAGGTTATTATGGTGCTTGTTCTATAACTCATGAAGCAAGTACTAAAGATGAATTTATTGCAGGATATATGAAAAAGAATGTTTTGGGATATCCTGTAGGAGAAGCGTTGCCAGTGATTATTTGGCGTGGAGAAGATGGGCATAATATTCATTGTACTACAAATCTCGATATGGACAGCTGGGTTACTGAGAAGTCTTGATTGTAGCCTATATCTAATAGTAGTTTTGTTATTAATAGAGGATCGGAGCATCGTGTTCCGATCCTTTTTCTTCATAGGAGAAAGATATTATGGATTTTATGGATGATACATCTTCCTTGGAACAAATGATGATAAAAAAGGCGAAGCAACAGCGGGTTCCGATCACAGGAAGCCTGGAGCTTCTCCCTCTCTGCAACATGAACTGTGATATGTGTTATGTTCGTTTGAGCCGGGAAGAGATGGAGAAAAAGGGTCGTCTTCGCACAGTAGAAGAGTGGCTGGAGCTGGCCCACCAGATGGAACAGGCGGGGGTATTATTTCTGTTGCTGACCGGAGGAGAACCGCTGCTGTTTCCTGATTTTAAAAAGCTTTATCGAGAACTAAAGCAGATGGGAATGATTTTGACAATCAATACAAATGCAACGCTTATTGATGAGGAATGGGCGGCATTCTTTGGAATGTACAAACCAAGACGTATCAATATTACTCTCTATGGAGCTGATGAAGAGTCTTATGAGAAACTATGTCATTATCCGGATGGGTTTGATAAAACCATTCGGGCGGTTCGGCTTCTCAGAGAACAAAAAGTAGATGTGAAAATCAGCTGCAGTATCACAAAAGTAAACTGCAGCAGCCTGGAGAAGATCTTTGATATTGGTAAGCAGCTGGATGTTCCTGTTCATATCGATCCCTATATGATGCCCGGTACGCGGGAAAGAGTTTATTCTTATGCACCGCAGACGCGAGTGACTCCGGAGGAGGCTGCCCAAACTTCGCTAAAAGCACTGAAGATTCAGTTATCAGAAGATTTTTACAAGCAATATATCTGCCAGAGTATAGAAAGGGTACAGAATCCGGATTTTCCTCGAGGAGATGACCATGTATCCTGCCTTGCAGGAAACTGTTCCTTTACAGTTAACTGGCAAGGAGAGATGCGTCCCTGTGTAATGATGACAGAACCGTCTGCGCCGGTTTTTGAAATCGGATTTGAAAATGCATGGAAGGAAGTCTGCTCAGGAACACGGGAAATTCGAATTAACCCGATCTGTACAAAGTGCAGTCTTCGTCCCCTGTGTAAAATCTGTGCTGCAGGTGCTTTATTGGAAACCGGTACTTATAATGGAATACCGGATTATCTGTGTAGATATTCGGAAGAATATTACAGACTGCTTTTGCAGGAGGTAAAGAATTATGAATAGGATCTTTCAGATTGGAAATTTCGTTTTTTCTTTGATTTGTCCGGAAGAACTTTTGCTTCCGGATAATTTTCTTTTGTTTGAGAGAAAGCAGGGAAGACCGGAATATACATATCAAATTCGTATTACGGATCAACTTCCTTTGCCGGAGGGCAGAATTATTGCAAGGCGGTCTGATCTTACCGTCTATAAAACTACTGCCGGGGAAAGTCGTCTGATCGGAATCAAAGGACAAAATAACTATTATGCCTGTTATCAGGAAGTGTCTGATCGGCAGGCGGAAGTACTGCTGGCGGTTCGGGAAATAACAGATCTGCATATTGATCCGGTGTTTGTATCTTTGTTTGCGTTGGAGCGACGGGTGATAACACATAATTGTCTGATCCTCCACTGTGCCTATATGGTATATCAGGAAAAAGCGATTCTGTTTTCAGCTCCATCTGGGACAGGAAAATCCACACAGGCAGAATTGTGGGAACGATATCGGGGAAGCCGGACAGTCAATGGAGACCGTGCCCTTCTGCAAAAAATAAATGGGCAGTGGACAGCCGGTGGATGGCCGGTCTGTGGTTCTTCTGATATTTGTAAGCTGGAAGATACACCTGTCCATGCAATTGTGATGCTGCAGCAGGGTAAAGAAAATCAGATAGAGAAGCTGTCTCCTGTTCAGGCATTTTCACAGCTTTATTCGCAGGTTACAGTTAACCAGTGGAACCATGAATTTGTAATGTGTGCCATGGATATCATAGAAGATTTGATCAGGCAGGTTCCGGTTTATCAGCTTACTTGCGACATGACAGAAAATGCAGTCAAATGTTTAGAAAATGTACTCTTTATTGAAGAAAATTAAAGCATCATGGGTTCAATCATTTCGATTTTGCACACCTCCAGGCGATTTTCGCACACCTGAAATTTCACTTCCATCCCAGCAAAAGGAAAACCGTAAATTCGTTCCGGATCGTTGTGATAGGCAGGGCGGGGATCATGGGCAAGTATATCGATCAATGCTTCCAGATGCTCCGGTGGTATCTGATTTTTCAGTTCGTCGGAGATATGGACAGAAAGCGCATCATCTTTATGAGTATCGGCAAAGCTGCCTTTGGCATCCGGGTGACAGTCTGCGTAAGGAATGTAAGGTTTGATGTCATAGATGGGAGTTCCATTCATCAGATCTGCACCTGTCACATGAAGGACGGCACCCTGAGGAGTGTCCCATTCGATGGATTCCAAACGGACGCAGGACAGTCCGATCGGATTGGGGCGGAAGGGAGAGCGGGTGGCAAAGACCCCTTTCCTTATGTTGCCGCCCAGCCGGGGCGGGCGTACGGTAGGAGACCAGGTTTCTCTTACGGCTTCAGAAAACTCCCAGATCAGCCAGAGATGAGAAAATTCCTCCAGCCCCCGCAGGGCATCTGCAATTCTGTATTCCGGTTCAAAAACAATGACAGAGTGAAGGGAAGGTATGAGTCCGCTTTGCCGGGGAATGCCGAATTTTGTCGGAAAATCACTGCAAATATGGGCAATAGGGCGCATCATATGCTCCTTTACATGGTCAGAGGGTTTCTTATTATCTATCATATGCACATCTCACTTTCAGGTTTTTCATTTCTTTATATAATTCCAAAAGCAGAATAATTTAAAAACAGTTTATCACGGTTGGATATTATATACCAGTATAAAGGTTAGATTTTGAAATGTAATTCTTCTGTATACGTGGTACAATGAGGATAAGGTTCACTACAGGATGAAAAGGGAGGTAGAAAAGTTCATGAGAAATGTTTTTGAAGCAGGAGCAGGAAATCACTGCAAATTTCACGGTATGATGGATCAGTACGTTCGGTATATAGAGGAATTTCAGCTTTTAAGGACAGATCTGTGGAAAAGATTTGTGCAGCAGTTTAAGGAAGATGCGGACTATGATGCCGGATGGAGAGGAGAATACTGGGGCAAGATGATGCGGGGCGCATGTTTTATATATGCGTATTCTGAGGATGAAACATTGTATCAAGTATTGAAAGATTCCGTGGAAGACATGCTTTCCACACAGGATGAGTACGGAAGAATCAGCAGCTATGGCATAGATCATGAATTTGATGGATGGGATATCTGGGGACGAAAATATGTGCTGCTCGGTATGCAGTATTTTCTTGAGATTTGTAAGGATACGGTTTTAAGTGACAGAATTATCAAAAGTATGTGCCGCCAGGTGGATTACATTATGACAAAGATCGGTGATCCGGCCAAAGGAAAGCTCCTGCTCACCAAAGCGACACGTCACTGGAGGGGATTGAATTCCTCGTCATTGCTGGAGCCTGTTGTGCGGCTGTATCGTCTTACAAAAGAAGAGAAATATCTGGATTTTGCTTCTTATATTGTGGAATGCGGCGGAACGGATGTTGTCAATATTTTTGATCTTGCATATGAAGATAAGCTATATCCATATCAATATCCGGTCACGAAAGCATATGAGATGACATCCTGCTTTGAAGGACTACTGGAATATTATCGTGTGACGGGAATTGAAAAATATAAAACAAGTATCGTAAGTTTTGCCAATAAGATTCTGGAAAGTGATTTTACGATTATCGGCTGCTGCGGATGCACCCACGAATTATTTGATCATTCCTCAGTAAGACAGGCCAATACCAATAATGGCGTGATCATGCAGGAAACCTGTGTGACTGTTACTATGATGAAATTCTTTTATCAGATGACGCTTCTGACCGGAGAGGCAAAATATGTGGATGCTTTTGAGATATCCTTATATAATGCATATCTGGGAGCAATCAATACGGAAAAAGTGATTGAACCAACGATTCTGAAAAATCATCCTGACTGGAGTATGGAACCATTGCCTTTTGACAGCTATAGCCCTCTTACTGCCGGTACCAGAGGAAATGGAATTGGAGGATTGAAAGTTATGAGTGATAACCATTACTACGGGTGCTGCGCATGTATTGGCTCTGCCGGTCTTGGTCTGGTCCCCAGGATGGCAATGCTTTCTTCAAGGCAGGGATTTGTCATCAATCTGTTTATAGATGGCAGTATGCAGACCATTACTTCCTCCGGCAATCAATTGATTTTCCGGACGGAAACTACCTATCCGGTCAGCGGCAGGATAAAGATTTCGATAGATATGGAAAAGACCGAATGGTTTGAACTGTTGATCAGAATTCCTGCATGGAGCGTACAGACAGAGGTGGCAGTAAATGGTGAGAGGGTGGCAGCGGAGAACGGTTATACAAAAATAGGCAGAAGCTGGCATACAGGAGATGTTGTGGAACTGCAGCTGGACATGCGGACAAAAGTGATATATCCGGTATCCTATGGTCATCAGGTGCTGATGAACAAGGTGGTCTGGGGAGCCAATTACATGATTCCTACGTATGATGAAGAGGATCCCACAGCAAAAAATCATATAGCGCTCAGAAGAGGTCCGGTGATTCTGGCGCAGGAAAACAGACTGGGTTACAGTGTAGATGAACCCGTGGATATTTTCATAAGAGAGGATGGATATGTGGACATAACATTTCCGGAAAAGAAAATTGCCGTATATGAAAATATATTGGAGCTGGAGGTTCCTCTTACCGATGGGAACAGAATGCATGTGACGGATTATGCATCCGCAGGCAAACTTTGGACAAAAGAAAGCAAAATGGCAGCATGGATGCTTGTGAAAAAAAGATAAAAAATGCAAATCATGGAAAGACAGTTGTAATTCCTATGATTTTATGCAATACTCTATAGAGCATTGAAATTTAGGGAAAGGCGGAGCAGAATGAAAAAAATACAGAGAATCTTTGCTTTCTTGGGAGTTGTTTTATTATTGGCTATGTATGGAGCAACAATGGTATTTGCTATTTCAGGCAGCCCGAATTCGGAAGGGTGGTTCAAGGCATCCATTGCCTGTACAATTATCGTTCCGGTGTTTCTGTATGCAAATGTGCTGATCTATCGTTATCTGAAAAACAGAGATGAAAAAATGGATGATAGGAAACAGGATGACCAAGCGAAAAATAAAAAGAATGAGGATAAGAAATCATGATAAAGAACGTTATATTTGATGTGGGAAAAGTTCTGATGGAGTATGACCCGGAAGGGTATCTGAAACGTCTTGGTTTTGATGAAAAAACGCAGCAGGCGGTCAATGAAGCAATGTTTCAGAATCATCTTTGGTGGGAGGAGTCGGATCGGGGAACTATGACTCCGGCAGAATTGCTGGAAGGTTTTGTGGCAAATAATCCGGCATACGAAAAGGAAATCCGCAAGGCACATCGTATGGTGGGAGGAACGATTGAACTGATGCCGTATACGGTGGAATGGGTAAAAAATCTAAAATCCCGGGGTTACCGTCTGTATATTCTGTCAAACTATGCGGAATATACCTATGAGCAGACAGAACATAAAATGAAATTTCTGCCGTACATGGATGGAACTGTATTTTCCTACCGCTGTAAGCTGTTGAAACCGGAAAAAGAGATTTATGAATATATCTGTAAAAAATACAATCTGATTCCTGCGGAATGTGTATTTCTTGATGACAGAGAAGAAAATACGAAAGCAGCCCGCAGTTTTGGAATGCAGGCCATTACCTTTTCTGATTATGAGACGGACTCAAAAAAACTGGAAGATCTGCTGCAAAAACAGTGAATGGTATCTTTATAATCTCTTTAGAATGTTTTAATTGTTTTTTGGAAGAAAAAGGATTATCGTATAGATAAAATTGAAATTACAGACATTAAGGAGATAAGTTATATGGAGCGTTTGAGAGACAAAATCATGAGATTTATGCAGGGAAGATACGGCGTGGATGAACTGAGCAGATTTCTTTCCATAGCACTGATGGTACTGGTCGTGCTTAATATGTTTTTAAGGAGCAGTCTCATCAATCTTTTGGTGCTGGCAGGTCTGATCTGGCTGTACTATAGGATGATGTCCAAAGATTACGGTAAGCGTTATGAGGAGAACAGGAAGTTTCTGGATCTGAGATATCGATTTAACGCAAAAAAGAATCAGATGTTCAGTGGTCAGAAAGCGGACAAAACGGTTCGGATTTTTAAGTGTCCTACCTGTGGACAAAAAGTGAGAGTTCCCCGGGGAAAAGGAAAAATATCGATTCATTGTCCAAAATGTAATACAGATTTTATCAAGAGAAGTTAAGAGGGTGTCAAGATGTTTGGATACGTGATGACCAATATGGAAGAAATGAAAATCAAAGATTACAAAAAGTATCACGCATTTTACTGTGGAATCTGTCAGGATCTGAAGGATTATCATGGACAGACAGCAAGAATGTCTCTGACATATGATATGACATTTTTCGCCGTACTTCTGAATGGTCTGTATGAAAATGAAGTGAATCAGGAAAAGCATTACTGTGCAATGCATCCTTTAAAAAAACATTTGTGCTATCGTAATGAGGTCACTGCATACGCTGCGGATATGAATGTTCTGCTCAGTTATTACAATTTACTGGATGACTGGGTGGATGAAAAAAAAGTATTACCGCTGGCTACGGCAAGAATCATGCGAAAAGATGTAAAAAAACTACAGGAAAAATATCCCAGACAGACAGCAGCCATAAAAAAATATCTGAAAAAGTTGAAAGCGTGTGAGGCAGAAAAAAGTCCGGATCTTGACAGAGCATCCGGAGATACCGGAGAAATGCTTGCGGAAATCTTTGTCTGGAAGCAGGATCACTGGGAGAAGAATCTGAGAAAAATCGGATTTTATCTGGGAAAGTTTATTTATCTGATGGATGCATTTGAAGATGTGGAGAAAGATAAGAAAAAAGGGAATTATAATCCATGGGCTTTTATTTCTGAAGAGCCGGATTTTCAACAGAGGGCAGGGCAGATCCTGACTCTTATAGCCGCGGAATGCTCACGAGAATTTGAAAAACTTCCGATATTGGAATATGTGGACATTTTGCGTAATATATTGTATTCTGGTATCTGGATAAAATTTGACAGATTGACAAAAAATGAGGAGAAAAAATAATGTTGGACCCGTACAGTGTCCTGGGGGTATCCCGTGATGCCAGCATGGACGAGATTAAAAAGGCATATCGGAAACTGAGCAGAAAATATCACCCGGATGCAAACATCAATAATCCCAATAAAGAAGAAGCGGAAGAAAAATTTAAACAGGTGCAGCAAGCCTATGATCAGATTGTGAGAGAACGGGAACAGGGGGCTTCCCAGAGTTCATGGTCCGGTGGATTTGGCGGCGGTTATCAGACACAGGATGATCAGCGTTCTATGGAAATGCGTGCAGCTGCAAATTATATCAATGCTGCACATTATCAGGAGGCTCTCAATGTTCTGAATCGTATGACGGAACGAAATGGCGAATGGTATTATTATCATGCGATAGCCAGTGCCGGAGCAGGCAATACAGCAAACGCTATGGAAGATGCCAGACGTGCAGTGGAGATGGAGCCGAATAATATGCAGTATCAGCAGCTTTATCAGCAGCTCCAGTCGGGAGGACAGTGGTATCAGAATATGGGAAATGGATATGGATATGAGCGGCCGGGAAATGGATTGGGAAGCTGCTGCTGTCAGTGTCTTTGTCTGAATATGCTTTGTCCGGGATGCTGTTGTGTTCCATGTTGAAATAAAAATTTGTTTGTAAAATGAGAGGGGAAGTATGAAAGAAAGAGAAAAACTGAAATCCCGTCTGGGATTTATTCTGATTTCTGCCGGATGTGCTATCGGAATCGGAAATGTATGGAAATTTCCGTACATGGCCGGACAGGGCGGCGGTGGAGCATTTGTGCTATTTTATATTTTATTTTTGGTTATACTGGGAGTTCCGATTATGACGATGGAATTTGCGGTGGGACGCGCAAGCCAGAAAAGCCCTGTAAGAGCATATCAGATTCTGGAAAAACCAGGACAGAAATGGCATATTCATGGGTATATTACATTGCTCGGTTGTTATCTTCTGATGATGTTTTACACTACGGTAGCCGGATGGATGCTTCATTACTTTTATCTTACAGCCACAGGAAAATTTGAAGGAATGAATACGGAACAGGTGACAGGAGTATTTTCTGAGATGTTGGGTCAGCCTCTGGTGATGACGTTCTGGATGGTTCTGGTCGTAGTGATTGGAGTGCTCGTCTGTTCCATGGGACTGCAGAACGGGCTGGAGCGGATCACAAAAGTAATGATGATAGCACTCCTGGCGATAATGGTCATTCTGGCACTTAACAGTTTTACGATGAAAGGTGCGAAAGAAGGACTAAGTTTTTATCTGATCCCTGACCTGGAGCGTATGAAAGAAGTGGGCGTGATCAAAACGATTGTGAGTGCCATGAATCAGGCATTTTTTACATTGAGTCTCGGTATCGGCGCCATGGCGATTTTCGGAAGCTATATCGGAAAAGAAAGAACACTGCTTGGGGAATCCATCAATGTGGCGGTTTTGGATACTTTTGTAGCAATTACGTCCGGTCTGATCATTTTTCCGGCATGTTTTACATTCCATGTGGATCAAACTTCCGGTCCCAGTCTGATTTTTATGACGCTTCCAAATATATTTAATCATATTTCCATGGGAAGATTATGGGGAAGCCTGTTTTTCATTTTTATGGCATTTGCAGCATTTTCTACGGTGCTTGCAGTATTTGAAAACATTATTTCCTGCGGAATGGAACTGACAGGGTGGAATCGGAGAAAATCCAGTCTCGTTAATATGGCGGCAATCATTCTTTTATCATTGCCCTGTGTGTTGGGATATAACATTTGGTCATGGGACGGATTTGCAGTCTTTGGCGGTGCTGTACTGGATTTTGAAGATTTTCTGGTAAGTAACATTCTGCTGCCTCTTGGCTCTCTTGTTTATCTTCTGTTCTGTGTAACAAAATATGGATGGGGATGGGAAAACTTTAAACGGGAAGCAAACACCGGAAAAGGGGTAAAGATGCAGGAATGGATGAGGGTGTATCTGACCTATATTTTGCCTTTGATTGTAATCTTTATTTTTGCGTTTGGAATATACGATAAATTTTTTAAATGCTCATAGAGCGAAAAGCTTATACATTCATAGTTTTGTATGTTAATAACTCCTGTGACGGCCTCATGGGAGTTGTTTTATTGTCAGGATATGAAAAACCCCCCGAAAAGCACCTTTGCAATTCCGGGGGCATAAAGGGGAGGATAAGTATTTCTCTTATCTTTCGTACCAGTGCCGGAGGGGGATCCGGCAGTCGGTTTTCTTTTGAGCTAATGAAAAGTGTCACCTACGTGTCCATCTCTCCATCAGCTGTTTATAGTATGACCGAATAAAATGACTTTATACAGAAAATGTAAGGAAAGCTTAACAAAACTTTCTTGTACAGAAAATAGAAAGGATTTATAATATCAACATGTGGAAAGAACAGGAGGATGCATCGTGGCACAGTGGAAGATACCGAAACATTTTCCGGTGAAAGGTGTTGTCTTTGATATGGATGGACTGATGCTGGATACGGAAAGAGTTATCATGCATAGTTGGGATATAACCGGTGATAAACTGGGTTATGAAAATTTTGGAAATAACATTTATCATACGTTAGGTATGAGTCGGAAACAGAGAGATTCTTATCTGCTGGAAAAGTATGGAAATGATTTTCCACTGCAGAACTTTATCGATGAGTATCATAGAATATATCGTGAGTATGAAAAAAACTATGGGATTCCCAAGAAAAAAGGTCTTGTGAGTCTGCTGGAATATCTGAAAAATCAGCAGATTCCTATGGCTGTAGCAACATCGACGCACCAGATGTATTCGATACCAGGATTGGAAGCACAGGGAATTCTTTCATATTTTCAGAAAGTGATCACAGGAGATATGGTCAAAAAAGGCAAACCGAACCCGGAGATTTATCAGAAAGCGTGTGAAGCTTTAGGAGTCGTACCGGAAGAGGCACTGGCACTGGAGGATTCTTATAATGGGATTCGCTCTGCCTGCAAAGCAGGTATGAAAGTAATTATGATACCGGATCTTCTGGTAGATGAGGAACCGGTCAGAGAATGCCTGTATGGTAAAATGGAGTCATTGTCCATGGTGGAAGAATGGCTCAAAGATGAGTCTTGAAGATCAATGAAAAAGGAGTGGATAGAATGCCTACTACATTTACACATGATATATTTGGCAAAGACGTATTGAAAAAGTTACCGGCACCTTTGAAAGATACCATTAAAAGTGCAAAAGGATTATACCGGATCGGTCTCCATGGACCGGATATTTTCTTTTATTATCGCCCGCTGTATACAAACAAAGTGAATCAGGTTGGTCATCAGATGCACAGAGAATTGGCATCAGGATTCTTTAAGAAAGGAATCAGTGAATTCCTGACAGATCCGTCTTCAGAACTTGCATCGTATCTGCTGGGATTTGCCTGTCATTTTATGCTGGACAGCACCTGCCATGGATATATTGGCAGATTTGAGAAAGAAACCGGGATTTCTCATGCAGAAATAGAGACAGAGCTGGATCGGTATTTTATGCTCCGGGAAAAGAAAGAACTCTTTTCCTATCTTCCGGCCAGTGTGCTGGAACCTACGGAACAAAATTGTAAAGTGATTGCCCGGGTATTTCCTCAGGTAAGCACAAAAAAAATACAAAGTGCGATCAAGTGGCAGAAAAGATACGACAAGCTTCTGACATGTAAAAATCCGGCAAAAGAAAAAATTATTCTGGGTGGAATGAAGGCTTTCGGATGTTATGATTCACTGGAAGGTCAGGTGATGAGAAAAACAGCGAATCCGGCATGCAGTGTATCCACACAGAAGTTGGTGGAACTGTACCGGAAAGCTGTGGAGGAAACACCGGCAATTCTGGAAAACCTGTATGATTGTCTGTATGGAAGAGGAGAGTTATCATCGAGATTTAACAGAGATTTCGAGTGATACTTTAACTCTTGCTCTGGGCATATATAAAATAAATCTCTCTCCGGGTACCACAAAATCAAAAATCGTGGGCCTGGAGGGGGATTTTTCATGCATAGAGAACTTTAAGCTGGAAAATCCTATATTTTGATCCTATTTTTCGCCAAAAGAGTATCCTTTCTGAAATTTATTTTCTATAGACCCACAGCGTTATAAACAACTTTGTATTACTAAGAATTGTTCTGGTTATTTGAAATTCAAAAGCAAAATATACAGAAAATAACAAAAAAGTAAAAATAAATATTGACAAATAAGAATACATGTTGTAATATAAAGACATCAAAAGAGAAACGAAAGAAAAGTACAAAAGAAAGAGAGGTACAGACCACCAAAAACATAAAGTAATACCTCAAAACAATATTAAGAAAAGGAAGGTACGGACCACCAAGAACGTAAAGTAATACCTCAAAAACAAATTTATGAAAGGAAGGTACAAACCGCCGAAAACATAAAGTAATACGCCATAATTTAAGAAAGAGAGGTTACCCAATGATAGAACCCAAATTTTAATCGTGAGTATCGAAGGAAGAAAATCGATACTCACTTTTTTATGCTTGAAAAACCGTATTATATCGTTTATACTATATACATTGTCGGACACCGTAAGGAATCCAGGGGTTAGAAATGGAGGAACCTTAGTTGTCCGGCGTTTATCACATGGATTAAGAATTGAAGGAAGGTACAATAATAATGGGATTATTAAAACAGTGGAGAGACATTGCTTATTCACAGCAGACAGATAAGGGAAAACTGCAGAAGTTCTGGGCTAATTATTTTATGATTGAGAAGGGGATCTATGAAAAGCTTCTGATTAATCCGGACGAAGTAGTTCGCGGTACAGTAAAAGAATTGGCTGAAAAATATGAGGTGGACGTATTGACAATGGTCGGATTCCTGGATGGTATCAATGACAGCCTGAAAGTAAAAAACCCGATCGAAGAGATGGAAGAAGATACAGAAGTCAATCTGGGATTTGATAAAGAGTTGCTTTATAAAAATATGGTAGACGCAAAAGCTGACTGGCTGTATGATCTGCCGATGTGGGATGAAATTTTTACTCCGGAACAGAAGAAAACACTGTACATGGAGCAGAAAAAGTCCGGAACAGTCAGAAAAGGCGCAAAAATAGGAAGAAATGATCCGTGTCCTTGCGGAAGCGGTAAAAAATATAAGTTCTGCTGCGGCAGATAAAGAGTCAGAAAAGGACGGAAAGGTAAAACTGCCGTCCTTTTGTCGTATAGGAGAAAAACAGATGGCAGTTTTATTGATCATATTTGGTATTTTATGTATTGTATATTATATTGCAAGCGTGATGTATGCAGGATTTGGTGCATCCGTGATCTGGATCTGGCTGCTGGGTGGATTTGGATTTTTGATTCTCGGCATTACTATGCTGTACTGCAAAAATAAGGGAATAGTTATTCAGATTCCGTTTACAGTCAAGTGTGTTGTGAAAACAGGACTGGTGTGTCTGGCAGGACTTTTTCTAGTGATGGAAGGACTGATTTTTTCAGGGATGTTTCAGAAAGGTGAACCGGAACTGGATTATATTATTGTGTTGGGCTGTCAGGTAAAAAAAGAACGCCCCAGTAAAGCACTGACGGAGCGGCTGGATACAGCACTGGAATACCTTGAAGAAAATCCGAATACAAAGGCGATTCTGTCCGGTGGACAGGGAACGGGAGAAGATATTACGGAAGCTGAGTGTATGCGGAGATATCTGGAAAATGCAGGTGTCGATTCATCCAGATTGCTCATGGAAGATCAATCTACGACCACAGCGGAGAACTTGCTATATAGTCAGAAGTATCTGGATACCGGGTCAGATACCGTCGGGATTGTTACCAATAATTTTCATGTATACCGCAGTATAAGAATAGCGAAAAAAGCAGGATATGTGAATGTGTGTGGAATTGCTGCACCATCCCGCAGTGTACTGCAGCTTCATTATCTGGTGAGAGAATTTTTTGCTCTTACAAAAGAACTGATACAAAAAAACATATAATGATGCCTATTGACAGATTCATGTGCACATTATATACTTTAAGTGTACTAATTGAAATAGTACACTTAATGCAGAAAGGAGGTTCTTATTTTGATCGTAATTGATTATAAGGATCGGAGGCCCATTTATGAGCAGATTGTAGAGCGATTTCAGATTTTGATTCTGAAAGGAGTTCTGGAACAGGACGAACAGATGCCTTCTGTGCGGAAACTGGCAGTGGAGCTTTCGATTAATCCGAATACGATTCAGAAAGCCTACAGTATACTGGAACAGCAGGGATATATTTATCCTGTAAAAGGCAGAGGAAATTTTGTTTCAGGAAAAGGTTCTCTGATTCTGGAAAAAAGAAATAAGTTCTGGAGCGAATATCGCGAAATGATAAAAAAGGGGAAAGAACTGGGGATTACCCGGGAAGAATTTAGTGGGAAAGTAGACGAGTATTGGGAGGAGGGCAAAAATGATTGCACTTAATCAGATCAGTAAGCGGTTTGGCAAAATAGAAGCTGTTTCTCAAATGACAGGCGAGATTCGGGAGGGGAGCGTATTTGGACTTGTAGGAACCAATGGCGCCGGAAAAAGTACCTGTCTGAGAATGATGGCAGGTGTGCTGAAGCCGGACGAAGGAAAGGTACTGGTGGATGGGCAGGATATTTATGAGAATGAAAAGATGAAAAGCCGTGTGTTTTTTATTTCGGATGACCAGTATTATCTACCGAATTCTACACCGGAGGAGATGATGGAATACTACCGGATTTATTATACATGTTTTGATGAACAGCGATTCTATGAGCTTCTGGAAAAGTTTGGATTGGAAAAAGACAGAAAAATCAGTACCTTTTCAAAAGGAATGAAAAAACAGTTATCCGTCATACTGGGAATCTGTGCCAATACCAAATATCTTTTGTGTGACGAAACCTTTGACGGACTGGATCCTGTGATGCGTCAGGCAGTAAAAAGAATTTTCGCCATGGAGTTTTATGAGGATACCGGGGATTTTGAAAAGGAGGCTCAACAATCGATCATCATCACAGACCCGGAGATTATATCAGAGGCCAGAAAAAATCTGGTCTGCATCAACAGATATGAAGGTCTCAACGAACAGTGGAATCTGGAAGAGTCTCTCTCTGTTTGGGTAACGTATCGGACACCAAACAACGATGTTGTAGACATTATCTGCTATTATGAGAAAGGAAAAGTGCCGGAAATGGTAAAAAGCATTCTCCAAAAATAAAGAATTCCGTTTTCTATAAATCTGTGATACAATGAGTGCTGATATAGTATAAGTATGAAAATAGTATAACAGATGGAGGTAACTATGAGCTTTGCATCAGTTACGTTAAAAAAAGGAGAAGGTCGTACGCTGAAAGCGGGAGGCGCCTGGATATATGACAATGAAATTGACAGTGTTGTGGGGAGTTTTGAAGACGGAGACATTGTTCTGGTTCATGATTTTGACGGATATCCTATGGGACGGGGATTTATCAACCGGAATTCAAAGATCAGAGTCCGTATGATGACAAGGAATATTCATCAGGAAATTGATCAAGAATTTTTACGGATGCGTGTACAGAATGCCTGGAATTATCGAAAGAAAACAGTAGATACAGGAAGTTGTCGGGTGATTTTCGGGGAAGCTGATTTTTTACCGGGACTTGTGGTGGATAAGTTTTCCGATGTTTTGGTGGTACAGTCTCTTGCACTGGGAATTGATCGAATGAAAGAAACCATCGTAGGTCTATTAATAGAAGTGATGGCTGAGGATGGAGTGACGATTAGAGGTGTCTACGAAAGAAGTGATGCAAAAGTCCGGGAGCAGGAAGGCATGGAGCGTACCAAAGGATTCATCGGTGAAGAATTTGATACGTTGGTAAATATAACGGAAAATGGTGTAAAGTATCAGGTAGATGTAAAAGATGGACAAAAGACCGGTTTTTTCCTGGATCAGAAGTATAACCGTCAGTCGATTCAAAAGTTATGTAAAGGTGCAAAAGTACTGGATTGTTTTACACATACCGGTTCTTTTGCACTGAATGCAGGAATTGCCGGAGCTTCTTCTGTATTGGGGGTAGATGCTTCTCAGTTGGGAGTAGATCAGGCGACTGTGAATGCCAGGTTGAATGGTTTGGAAGACAGGGTAAAGTTTGTCTGTGCGGATGTGTTTGAATTGCTGCCAAAGCTGGAAGCGGAGGGAGAAAAATTTGATCTGGTAATTCTGGATCCGCCTGCATTTACAAAATCCCGGAATTCTGTAAAAAATGCTGTAAAGGGTTACAGAGAAATTAATCTGCGGGGCATGAAACTGGTGAAAGATGGTGGTTATCTAGCTACCTGTTCCTGTTCCCATTTTATGACGTATGAACTTTTTACACAGACAATTGGTCAGGCAGCAAGAAATGTGCATAAACGTCTGAGACAGGTGGAATTTCGTACGCAGGCACCGGATCATCCGATTCTGTGGGCAGCAGATGAATCGTATTATCTGAAGTTTTATATTTTTCAGGTATGTGATGAAAAATAAAAATATGTTTAACAGATTTCGGGTACCGGTCAGGGGGAACAATGAAAGTATTAATATTATCCTGCAATACCGGGGAAGGCCATAATTCTGCCGGAAAAGCAGTGAAAGAATATGTGGAGCAGCAGGGTGATGAGGCGGTTATGCTGGATATGATGCTGCTGAATGGAAAGAAAACATCCCGGGTAGTAGGCGGAGCTTATGTAGGACTGGTGAAGCATTTTCCGCATGGTTTTGGATTCGTATACAAAATCGGGAAGGCAGTGTCCACATTTTGGAAAAGAAAATCGCCGGTGTATCTTGTCTGTGCTTTGTTGGGGAAAAAACTGAAAAAGTATCTGGATGAGAACGATTTTGATGTGATTGTTATGCCACATCTATATCCTGCGGAGACAGTGACATATCTGAAAAAGAAAGGATGGCTCAGACAGAAAACAGTAGCTGTTGCTACAGACTATACCTGTATTCCGTTCTGGGAAGAGACGGATTGTGATTACTATGTAATACCCCATGAAGAGCTAATAGAAGAGTTTGTGTCAAGAGGCGTTCCGGAAGAAAAACTTCTGCCATGGGGGATTCCGGTACGTCCTTGTTTTCTGGAGGATAAAAAGAAGACGGACGCAAGAGAAAAATGCGGTCTGCCTCAAAATGACAGAATCTACCTGGTCATGGGTGGAAGTATGGGTTTTGGAAAAATACAGATTTTTGTGTTGGAACTGGCAAGACGCCTTCAGGAGGATGAAGGGGTTGTGGTAATCTGCGGCAACAACAGGAAACTGGAAAACACACTTCGAAGGGAATTGAAAAACAGGCCGAAGGTATGGGTCCTTGGATTTACGGAACAGGTTGCTGATTATATGAGTGCATGCGATGTGATCTTTACAAAGCCCGGTGGACTCAGCAGTACAGAGGCAGCTGTCAGTAAGATTCCTATGGTTCATACGACTCCGATTCCGGGATGCGAGAACTGCAATCTTGAATTTTTCCAGAATCATGGCATGTCCATCGGTAGAAAAAGTTTTCTCGGGCAGCTTCGTGCAGGCAGAAGGCTTTTGGAAAAGGAAAATCTTCGCAGACAAATGATTCGGGCCCAGGAAGAAAATGCAAAGCCGGATTCTGTGAAGAAGGTATACCGATTATTGGAAGAACTGGCACCAAATGAAAACATAAACGTACCTCATTAATGTAGGGTGAACAGGAAGAACGTATATGATAAACAGATGGGAAGAAATAATGTATATTCTGGCAGGATATTTGTCGGGCAGTGTCCTGTACAGCTATCTGCTGCCGAAGTATCTGAAAAAAATAGATGTGACGGAGAAAAGTGAAGACGGTAATCCGGGAGCAGCCAATGCATTTTTATATGCAGGGATTCCCATGGGAATCCTGGTGATCATTCTGGAACTTCTGAAGGGATTTCTGCCGGTACATCTGGCACTGAAAAGAATGGATCCACAGGGGCTGATGTTCGGTCTTATTATGGCAGCTCCGGTGCTGGGACATGCCTATCCTTTCTGGAGAAATAACAAAGGAGGTAAAGCGATAGCAGTATCCTTCGGGGTGCTGCTTGGATTGTATCCAATCTTTGAACCGGTGTCTTACCTGATTATATTTTATTTGTTATTTTCCCTTGTAATCGTTATAAGTCCTCATTTTTACCGCTCAGTGCTTACATTTCTCCTGTTTTTCATCTGTGTAGTCAGGAGAATCAGAGTCCCCGGAGTTGTCCTGGGATGTGGGCTTATTTCTCTGACGGTGATACGAAAACATTTTGTTCGTTATCATGGGGAAAAGCTGGAAATCAAGATACCACTGTATCAGTTAAGAAAACGATTTCATTGACTTACTGTGGTGCCTGTACCTGAATCATTAAGATTTTAAGGATAATGGGTTGACTTTTCGGGGGAATAATGCTATGTTTTAGATACCTTATATGACTGACGGAAGTGGGGTTTACCACGGGGAGTATAAGGAGCAGAAGCCGACCGTCTGGGCAATATAAGCTCGGATTGTAGGCTTTTTTCGTATAGTTAGAGAAGTTTACAGTTAGAAATCATAGGATGCAAAGGAGAGAGGTTCATGAAAATGATATCATTGGAACAGGAACTGAAAGGTAATGCATATCCCGGAAGAGGAATTGTAATCGGAAAATCGGCTGACGGGACAAAAGCAGTGGCTGCTTATTTTATTATGGGAAGAAGTGAGAACAGCCGAAACAGAATTTTTGTAGAAGATGGACAGGGTATCCGCACACAGGCATTTGATCCGTCCAAACTGGTAGATCCAAGCCTGATTATTTATGCACCGGTTCGTGTCCTGGGTAACAAGACAATCGTAACAAACGGAGATCAGACAGATACCATTTATGAAGGCATGGACAGACAGTTGACCTTTGAACAGTCCCTGAGAAGTCGTGAGTTTGAGCCGGATGGACCGAACTATACTCCTCGTATTTCCGGTATCATGCATATCGAAAACGGCAAATATAATTACGCTATGTCAATCCTGAAAAGTAACAATGGAAATCCGGAGTCCTGCAACCGTTACACCTTTGCATATGAAAACTGTTTGGCTGGTGAAGGTCATTTTATTCATACCTATATGGGAGATGGCAATCCGCTTCCAAGCTTTGAAGGCGAGCCCAAGCTGGTATCTATTCCGGATGATATTGAAGAGTTCACAAAAATGTTGTGGGAAAGCCTGAATGAAGACAACAAAGTTTCTCTGTTTGTGCGTTATATCAGCATTGCAGATGGAACTTATGAAACAAGAATTGTGAATAAAAATAAATAATAAAAGTAATTGTGAAAGGGAGAACTGAGATGAAAGAATTATTATTAAAATATGGATGCAACCCAAATCAGAAACCTTCCAAAATATATATGAGTGATGGTTCTGAACTTCCGATCAAAGTGCTGTCCGGTAAACCAGGATACATCAATTTTCTGGATGCGTTCAATGGCTGGCAGCTGGTAAGAGATCTGAAGAAAGCTACAGGTCTTCCGGCAGCTACTTCTTTTAAGCATGTATCACCTGCAGGAGCAGCAGTAGGACTTCCGTTGACAGAGACTCTGGCAAAGATTTACTGGGTAGATGATATGGACTGGAAGAATTTCTCTCCGATTGCCTGCGCATATGCAAGAGCCAGAGGCGCAGACCGTATGTCTTCTTTCGGTGATTTTATTTCTCTGTCTGATGTATGTGACAAAGATACCGCTCTTCTGATTAAGAGAGAAGTTTCTGATGGAGTGATTGCTCCGGGCTATACAGAAGAAGCACTGGAAATCCTTGGACAGAAGAAAAAAGGAAATTATAATGTGATTCAGATCGATCCGGATTATGTACCGGCTCCTCTGGAGCATAAGGAAGTGTTTGGCGTGACCTTTGAACAGGGACGTCAGGAGCTTGCCATTGATGATGAGCTGATTTCTAATATTGTAACCGTGAATAAAGAACTGACAGAAGAGGCAAAGAGAGACATGAAGATTTCTCTGATCACTCTTAAGTATACCCAGTCCAATTCCGTATGTTTTGTAAAAGATGGTCAGGCAATCGGTGTCGGCGCCGGACAGCAGTCCCGTGTACATTGTACTCGTCTGGCAGGACAGAAGGCGGATAACTGGTGGCTGCGTCAGTCTCCGAAGGTGATGAATCTGCCTTTCAAAGAGGGAATCACCCGTGCAGAGCGTGACAATGCAATTGATGTTTATATCGGTGAAGAATATATGGATGTGCTGGCTGATGGCAACTGGGAGAGAACTTTCTCAGAAAAACCATCTGTATTTACCAGAGAAGAAAAGAGAGAGTGGCTGGATCAGCTTACCGATGTAACACTTGGCTCTGATGCATTCTTCCCGTTTGCAGATAATATCGAACGTGCGCATAAGAGCGGAGTAAAATATATCGCAGAACCAGGTGGATCTGTGCGTGATGATCTGGTAATTGAAACCTGTGATAACTATGGAATGGTGATGGCATTTACCGGAATCCGTCTGTTCCATCACTAAAAGTGTTATGCGAAAAAATGAATTTGTACAGGGACTGAAAGACGGGCTCCCTATTTGTCTGGGTTATTTCTCTGTTTCGGCGGCGTTTGGTATGACAACGGTACTGGCTGGAATGCCTCTTTGGGCTGCCGTTCTGATTTCATTAACGAATCTGACCAGTGCCGGTCAGTTTGCCGGAGCCAATCTTATGCTTGCCGGTGTTAATATGATGGAGCTGGGACTTACGACTCTGGTCATCAATATCCGTTACTTTTTAATGTCCCTTTCTGTATCTCAGAAAGTGGAACGAAAAATGAGTATGAAGGAACGACTGGCAGTATCTTTTGGTATAACGGATGAGATTTTTGCTGTATCCATGCAGTATAAGGGAGAGTTGTCTACACCCTATATGGCAGGGCTTATCATAACACCGATTCTGGGATGGACAGGAGGCACCCTGGCAGGAGGTGCTGCTACTTCCGTGATGCCGGAAGCCCTTTCCAGTGCACTGGGAATTGCGTTGTATGGAATGTTTATTGCGGTGATCATACCTCCTGCGCGGGAAGAAAGAAGCGTACTGTTTACTGTGATTCTGGCTATTTTGTCAAGCCTGGCATTTACTTATCTGCCGGTACTGCGTAATTTGGGCAGTGGATGGTCGATTATTATCATTACAATCGCTGTCAGCGCAGTGACCGCATGGCTGTTTCCGAGAAAACCGGAAGAAGTGGAGGAGACAGAATGAGTACAAAATATATATTGATCAGTATTGCGGTGATGGCTGTGGTAACGTATCTGATCCGTATGCTTCCAATGGCTATCTTTCGGAAAAAAATCACAAACGTAAGAATACAGTCGTTTTTGTACTATGTACCCTATGCCGTGTTGGCAGCCATGACATTTCCGGCCATCTTTTCCAGTACAGGATCCCGGATCAGTGCCATAGTCGGATGCATCATTGCAGTGCTTCTGGCATATTTAAAAAAAGGTCTTCTTACAGTAGCTGTCGGTGCGGCAGCAACAGTATTTGTGGTACAGATGATCGGACTGTGAAATATATTGTATAGTCAATAAAGTGAATGGGCTGTAAAACGAATCTGGTTTTACAGCCCTATTTTGTGTGTCAGTGATACAAACAAATCATAAATTTTCTTTAAATAACGGAAAATGGCTCCATTTTCCGGTTCCCATACTACGATATCGCCCGGAAGCCAAAGAAGGCGAACAAAATATACTACAAAAAAGAGAACCGCTGTCAATACCAGAAGCCAGCGGTATTTTGTAAAGTCAATCTTATCATCAAAAAGAAATGCGGCTGCCATAAAGGGCACAGTCCAGAAAAGGGGATGATAAGTAAAAGCACCGGCAAAATCCAGGTGAAAAATGCAGAGCCATGCGCGGGTCATGCCACATCCGGGGCAGGAGATTCCAAGAAAGTATTTTACAGGGCATCCGGTGAACCAGGTGGCCAGATAATAAGCAGCGCATATAAGGATAAGCAGTTTCAGTCGGGAGAATATCTGCTTTTTTAAATCATAGGAAAATTTCATGGCGTCACCTCAGCTTTCTGTTGTCAGTATAGCGGGAAACGGAACATTGGGCAAGTATATTATTACACATTTCTTACAAATCTTAATGAATTCTGACTACTTCTTAAGATGTGTGAAAACGCTTGAAGTGGGCAGCAAAAATGCGGTAAGATAAAAAACGATCGTATGGTAAAGACGTGATGATAGAAAAATGAGGGAGGGTATAATAAGAATGAAACGGAGAGGGGGAATTTTGTGATAACCAATGTTTTAGAGTATCTTGACCAATCAGCAAAGAGGTATCCTGATAAAACCGCTTTTGCAGATGAGAAGGAAAGCTGTACTTTCAGAGAACTGGAAGAAAATTCCCGAAAGATCGGATCTTCTCTTGCAGGTAAAATAAAGCATGGAAGCCCGGTTCCTGTATTTATGGAAAAAAGTGTGGATACGATAGCTGCCTTTATGGGGATTATCCGGGCGGGTGGATTTTATGTTCTGACGGATATCCGACAGCCAGTCAAGCGTCTGGAACAAATTATAGATACACTGGAAGCAAAAATAATGATAACTTCGGAAACATATAGACAAGAAGTGGAAAAGCTGGAGTTTACCGGTGAAATATTGTGGATCGAACAATTGTTACAAGGGGAAGTCAGGGAAGAATCCCTTGAAAAAGTAAGAAGGAAAGCGAAAGATACCGATCCGTTGTATGGTATTTTTACATCCGGTTCAACAGGGATACCAAAAGGCGTCGTAGTGTGTCACCGATCTGTGATAGATTTTATTGAACATTTTACGGAGATTTTTGGAATTACCGGAGAGGATGTAATTGGCAATCAGGCTCCCTGGGATTTTGATGTTTCTGTGAAGGATATTTATTCCGGTCTGAAAACAGGAGCAAGGGTAGAAATCATTCCGAAAAGAATGTTTTCTTTCCCGACACAGCTTCTTGATTTTCTGTGTGAGCGCCGGGTGACAACCTTGATCTGGGCAGTTTCAGCTTTGTGTATCATAACGACGCTTCGGGGATTTGAGTACAGAGTGCCGAATCAGATTAAAAAAGTATTGTTTTCAGGGGAAATGATGCCGGTCAAACATCTGAATCTGTGGCGCAGATATCTTCCGGGTGCCATGTATGTCAATTTATATGGTCCTACGGAAATTACCTGTAACTGTACGTATTATATTGTGGATCGGGAATTTCAGCCGGGAGAAAACCTTCCGATTGGAAATGCATTTCCAAATGAGACCGTAATTTTGTTAGATGAGAAGAACAGAGAGATATCCGAGGCGGGGATAGAGGGAGAAATCTGTGTAACAGGAACAGGACTGGCTCTGGGATATTACAGAGATCATAAGCAGACAGAGAGGGTATTTGTGCAAAATCCACTGAATCACTGCTATCCGGAGAGGATGTATCGTACCGGGGACATGGGATATTATGGTGTGGACCGCAAACTGTATTTTTCTTCCCGGAAGGATTTTCAGATCAAACACATGGGGCACCGGATCGAACTGGGTGAGATAGAAGCTGCCATGGAGCAGGTGGAATCGATCGTAAGAGCCTGTTGTACTTTTGACACGGAAAATAAGAAAATTTTGGCATTCTATGAGGGTGATATAGAAAAACGAGAATTAAAACGGCAGATGAGTGAGCGGCTTCCGGCATTTATGCTTCCAAACCGTTTTTGCAGGGTAACACATATGCCGCTTACACCAAATGGAAAAATTGATCGAAAAGCGCTGACAAATAGTTCGGAGGTGTTGAGGGAATGAAAAGAATTATCAAGCAGGCTGCAGCGATTTACGAGACTCCATTTTATTTGTTCGATCTTGATGTATTTACATTCCGTATCCGACAGATAAAGGAAATATTGGGACGGCAGGTAAATCTTTGTTATGCTGTGAAGGCAAATCCATTTTTAATATCCGCTGCGGCAGATCGGGTAAAACGGTTGGAAGTATGTTCCCCGGGTGAACTTGCCATATGTGAAAGAAATGGTATTTCTATGGATAAAATAGTGCTTTCAGGAGTATATAAGGAGGAAAAGGAAATCCGACGGATGCTTACTTCTTATGGGGAAAAGGGAATCTATACTGTAGAATCCCGGAGGCAATTTGACGCGTTGGCAAAAATATCAGAGGAGATGGGATTGACAATTTCTGTTTTACTAAGACTGACCGGAGGCAATCAGTTTGGAATGGATGAGCAAAAAATTCATGAACTGATCCGTGACAGGAAGCAGTATCCACAGCTGAAAATTCAGGGAATCCAGTATTATTCCGGTACCCAGAAAAGACAGATGAAAGTGATGGAAGAAGAATTGTCCATGCTTGATCGTCTGTATGCCAAGTTGGAAGAAAAGTGGGGGTTTCAGGCAAAAGAACTGGAATACGGTCCCGGATTTTTCTTCCCTTATTTTCAGAAAGATGAAAACAAAGACATTCGGGAAGTAATGGATGAGTTTCGCCAGATACTGGAAAGAATGAAGTTTCGTGGAAAAATCACACTGGAGATAGGTCGATATCTGGCAGCGGAATGTGGTGTTTATGTTACCAGGGTAGTAGATTTGAAAGAAAATGATGGAAAAACTTATGCAATTGTAGATGGAGGGATACATCATCTGAATTATTACGGACAGACAATGGCGATGAAAATTCCTTTTTATCAGCAACTGGATGGGAAGACACTGGAGTATCATGATCTACAAAAAGATATGGTTCCGGTGACGGTCTGTGGTGCTCTTTGTACTGCAAATGATGTGCTGGTAAAAAACCTGCCACTTAAGGGAAATGTTCTCGGAGATATCTTAGTGTTTGAAAACACAGGTGCATATTCTGTCACAGAGGGAATTTATCTGTTTTTAAGCAGACCAATGCCTCAGATTCTTATATGGTCCAGGGAGGAAGGACTGCAGTTGGTGCGTAGGAAAATAGAAACAAATCATATTAATGGATAAAAAAGAGAGGAAAAAAGATGGAAAAATTATTGGAAATTCTTGAAGATATTCAGCCGGATGCGGATTATGAAACATGTACTACCCTGATTGATGACGGAATCCTGGATTCCTTTGCTATTTTATCTATAGTGGCTGAACTTGAGGATACATTTGGCGTACAGGTGACTCCGGCAGAAATTATTCCGGAAAACTTTAATTCGGCGCAGGCACTGTGGAACATGGTACAGAAACTGCAGGCGGAGAAATAACCTATGGCTTTTAATTCAATGGGATTTTTATTATTTACGGTTCTGGCTGTGGTTGGATATTATTTGATACCCGGGCGATTTCAGTGGATGTGGCTTCTGGTTTTCAGCTATTTGTATTATGCGTCCCACGGTGCAGGTCTTCTGGGATATCTTCTGTTTTCCACTGTAACGACCTATGTGGCGGGACGATGTCTGGAAAGGATAAAAGAGAAAAAATATCAAAAAGCAATTGTAATTATTACGCTTATCCTGAACTTTGGGATGCTGGGAATTCTGAAATACCTGAATTTTATCATTTTGAATGTGAATCGAATCCTTCGGGGGCATCTGTCCTATCTGGAACTGGTACTTCCTATTGGAATTTCCTTTTATACCTTTCAGTCTATGGGATATTTGCTTGATGTTTATTGGAAAAAGACAAAAGCGGAAAAGAATCTGTTTCGCTTTGCGTTGTTTTTGTCATTTTTTCCACAGATCCTTCAGGGCCCTATTGGGAGACATTCCCGGTTGGCCTGTCAGCTCTATGAGAAGCATAGATGGGAGTGGAAAAGAGCAGAGGAAGGGGTTCAGAGAATCTTGTGGGGATTTTTTAAGAAGCTTGTTCTGGCAGATACGGCTGCACCTTTTGTGGACGCCCTTTTTGATCAATATCAGACGTATTCCGGTCTGGCGGTTTTTGCCGTTTTGGCATATTCCATACAACTGTATGGAGATTTTTCCGGTGGAATGGATATCGTGATCGGAGTGGGAAAACTGTTTGGAATCACTCTGGATGAGAACTTTCAAAGACCATATTTTGCCCGTTCTATCACGGACTTTTGGCACCGCTGGCATATTACCCTGGGCACATGGATGAAAGATTATGTGTTTTATCCGGTATCTCTGTCCCGATGGATGAACAGATTCGGAAAATGGTCAAAGAAAATATTTGGCCGCAGTACGGGTCGGACACTTCCCATCTGTCTTGCCAATCTGATTGTTTTCTTTGTAGTCGGAGTATGGCATGGAGCTGCATGGAAATACATTATTTATGGTATGTATAACGGATTTATCATTGCTTTCAGTGGGTTGATGGCGCTGAATTACCGCAAATGGAAAAAGGTATGTCATATTCAGGAAAAATCGGCAGGCTGGCAGGTGTTTCAGATTCTGCGTACATTCCTTTTGATTAACATAAGTTGGTTTTTCGATAGAGCGGATAGCGTTTCTCAGGCATTTTCGATGATGAAAGACAGCGTGACCCAGTGGAGTCCCGGCAAGCTTCTGCAAATTCCCATCGGACAAGGAGGAACCACGGATTATACCATATATGCACTGGCGATTCTTATATTGGGTGTGATGGTGCTCTTTATTTTCAGCTTTTTTGAGGAGAAGGGAATCAATCTGTTTTCCCGACTGATGAAAGCTCCTGTCGTACTGCGTGGAGCAGTTTATCTAGGGATCCTGCTTTGTCTTCCGATATTCAGCCAGTATCCTGCGCTTACGGGAGGGTTTATCTATGCACAATTTTAAAAAGTGTACGGGGATTTTGTTGCTCTTTTGTATTTTCCTGGGAGTCAATGAGCTTTTGACCTATATGTTGTATCCATATACCTATACAAGAGCGGATATGCATCATCTGACAGAAGGGGATTATGAAACGCTTATTGTGGGGACTTCTCATGGAAAGTGTGGACTGGATCCGAAAGTTTTGGAAGAAACAACCGGGGAAAAAACAATAAATGCTTGTCAGGGAGGGCAGTATCCTGTGGATTCCTACTACCTTGTGCGGGAAGCGGCAAGACATAGAAAACTTACCAGAGTGATCTATGAACTGGATGCGGGCTATTGGGTGACCATTCCCAGTCAGTCTGCCGATTTTATTACGTTTTATCATGAGATGCCGTGGTCTTATGTGAAAGCTGAGTATTTCCTTGATAAGATGCTGAAAGCTGATTTTCGGAGTGTGCTGTTTCCCTGGTATTTTTACAGGAAGAGAGTCACGAGAATCGGCGCTCTTTTGGAACAGAAACAAAGTGATGTTTATAAAAATTATGGTGTAGAACCATTTGATTCGGAAGTACAAACGTATCGGGAGGATGGCTTTTTTGAACGTCATCCTCTGTCCTCTGACCGTCTGCAGGAGGATTTCCCTTCCTTATGGCAGTCTCCCGGAGCCAGAGAAGAAGCAAAGCAGGCATTTGACAAAATGGCGAAATTTTGTGAGAAAGAAGGAATTGAGTTGACCGTTGTGATCACTCCGGTTCCGTGGGTCACTTACGGGCAATATCAGGAACACTATGATGCTGCATCAGGATTTTTTAAAGAATATATGGAAGAGAGAAAGATACCATTTTACAATTATATAAATGACAGAAGTGAGGGGATACCGGGTAAACTGGAAGAATTTGCGGATTATGATGGGCATATGTATGAAGAAACGGCAGCTGTATTCAGCCGTGTTTTTGGAGAAGACCTTGCGAACAAATGATTGCACGAATCAGGGAAGAATGCTACAATGGGCTTAGCATAATGATACAAAATAAAAAATGAGGGAGGATTTGTTATGCAATTTAAGAGACGTGATGGGCTATTAAGCTCAATTTTCGGTATTCTCACCTGTGGACTGTATTCCATTTATTTCTGGTTTCAGTATGGCGAGGATGTCAATGTCATCTGCGCAGATGACGGAAAAGTGACACAAAATTACATTGTAGCGTGGCTGCTGGGAATTATCACATGTGGTATTTACTCATTGTACTGGATATACAATCTGGCATCCAGGCTGGATTCGGCAAGCAAAAAGTATGATGTAAATGTGGAATCACCGGTTTTATTTACTATATTTATGAATATTCCGTTTCTGTCATATTTTTATGCATGTGATGTGATGAATAAGTTTCAGGAAAAATATGAAGAAATGTATCCGAACGGAAATGGTTATTATGGAAATCCGTACGCTCAGAATCCGTATGGCGGCAGTGTTCCACCGAGAACACCAAATAATAGTGGAAAAACTATGCAGGAGATGGGATCACAGATTGGTGCACAGTTAAAATCTGCAGTACAGGATGTAGGAAGCAGTATAAAAAATACAGCTCAGAGTGCGATGCCGGCATGCAAGAATTGTGGAGCACCGATTACTCCCGGAAAGAACTACTGTAAACGGTGCGGTTATCCGGTGAATGGAGTTCAGCCACAGAATAATTCGCAGGAACCGCAAAAACCACAAAGTGCACCGTCGCCGCAGAACCCGCAGAGTGCGCCAATGTCACAGAATCTGCAGAGTGAACCGTCACCGCGAAATGTGATGCCATCACAAAATGTACAGGAAACTCAGGCACCTCCGCAGCCCAGGACCACTTTAGGTCAGGAAGAACCGATGATGCAGTGGGATGCGCCTGTATCTGCAGTACCACAGGAGAGAGAAGAGCAGAAACAGGAAAATGTTTCATCAGAACCATGTTCAGAACCATGTTGCCCGAAGTGCGGAAATAAAATAAAACCAGGTGACAGATTCTGTATCTATTGCGGAAGTAAAATCGGATAAAATGATACATTTTGGTTCATGAAAGTACTTAATAATCAGACTGATGAGAGAAGAAAAAGATATCATCAGTCTGATTGTTTTATTTCTACAGGAATCAAAAGAGTTATTTTTTTCTTGCACTCCTCAAATTACCATTATATAATGTTGCATGGGTTGTACAGACATAATGTATGAAACAATCCGCAGAAACAAAGATCATATAACAAAATACGAATTGAGTTTTGATTTCGTAACACAAAAGGAGAACAAATATGGGTGGAATTTTTGGAGTTGCATCAAAAAACAATTGTGTTTCAGATTTGTTTTTTGGAACAGATTATCATTCACATCTGGGTACACGCAGAGGTGGTATGGCAGTCTATGATAAAGTACATGGATTTAACCGTGCCATTCATAATATTCAGAACTCACCTTTCCGTACAAAGTTTGAACGGGATGTGGATGAGCTTGAGGGAAATCTGGGAATAGGATGTATATCGGATACAGAACCTCAGCCTCTGATGGTACAGTCTCATCTTGGAAGTTTTGCGATCACTACGGTTGGTAAGATCAACAACATGGATGAATTGGTAAAGCATTCTTTTGCAAATGGCTGTACACATTTTCTGGAAATGAGCGGCGGAAGTATCAATGCTACAGAGATGGTAGCTTCTCTGATCAACCAGAAGTCAACACTGGTTGAAGGAATTCGCTATGCGCAGGAAATGATTGAAGGTTCTATGACCATGCTTATCATGACACCGGAGGGAATCTATGCTGCGCGTGACCGTCTGGGACGTACACCGCTGATTCTGGGTATAAAAGACGATGCTGTCTGTGCGTCTTTTGAAAGTTTTGCATATTTCAATCTGGGCTATCACGATTACAAAGAATTGGGTCCGTCGGAGATTGTCTTCTTCACACCGGAAGGTGCGGAAACTGTTTCACCGGCAAAAGAAGAGATGAAAATCTGCTCTTTCCTGTGGGTATACTATGGTTATCCTACCTCTACCTATGAAGGTGTCAATGTTGAGCAGATGCGTTATAACTGCGGTGATATGCTTGCACGCCGTGACAATGTAAAACCTGATATTGTGGCAGGTGTGCCGGATTCAGGAACCGCCCATGCAATTGGTTATGCAAACCGTTCCGGTATTCCTTTTGCCAGACCGTTTATCAAATACACACCAACCTGGCCTCGTTCTTTTATGCCGGCTCATCAGAGTCAGAGAGAACAGATCGCACATATGAAACTGATTCCCGTACGGGAACTGATTAAAGATAAAAGCCTGCTTCTTATCGATGATTCCATTGTCCGCGGAACTCAGCTTGGACAGACAACGGAATTCCTTTATGAAAGTGGTGCAAAAGAAGTACACATCCGTCCGGCATGTCCGCCATTGTTATATGGATGTAAGTATCTGAACTTCTCCCGTTCCAAATCCGAGATGGATCTGATCACCCGACGTGTGATCCAGAAGCGGGAAGGCACGGTAACAGAAGCCATACTGGAAGATTATGCAAATCCGGACTCCCATAATTATCAGGAAATGCTGGATGATATCAAAACCGAACTGAAATTTACTTCCCTTCGGTATCATCGTCTGGATGATATGATCGCATCCATTGGAATCTCACCGTGTAAGCTCTGTACCTATTGCTTCAATGGAAAAGAATAAGCCACATATTGGCATATGAAAATAAGTGAAAAGGGATGTACTCTGTTTTAATGTCTATGAAACGGAGTACATCCTTTTTTACATTTCCATCAGTCTTATTATGTCCTCGGTATTTCACGAATAAAAGTGCATATTTTGAAATGCAGACTTGTAATTAACTGGTAAATTGGGTAAAATAAAAATGTGTATGCATGGAGGGAACCTTATGGCTGAAGCGATAAGGAGTAATGTGCATGAAAAATGTTTTGCAGAAGATGGAACGAATCGTTCTTTTACTTCTTTGTATATCTGTGGTATCAGGCTGTGGTGATTCCGACTCCGTTTCAATCCTGAAAAATCAGGAGACAGCAGACGAATTCACTGTCAGTCAGGAGACAGTTTCAGAAGAAGAGGCCGGATCTGAGATACCGGAAGAGTCCAGTATACAGGATGAGGCAGAAGATTATTCAGTAGATGAAACAGAATCCCAGATGATTTATGTGGATGTATGCGGGGCTGTGAAAGCGCCGGGTGTATATGAGCTTCCCAAGGGAAGCCGGGTTTATCAGGCAATCGAGAAAGCAGGAGGTTTCCTTGAAGAGGCACAGCAAAGTCTGATCAATCAGGCAGAGTTCCTTACAGATGGGCAGCAGATCCGTATTTATACAAAGGAAGAGGCCGAAGAGCTGAAAAGTAGAGCAGTCGATGAGACAGCCGCCAAAGGGCATTCTTCTCAGGATGAGAATACTTCATCAGAGCAAAATACAGATGAAAAAATTAATATCAATCGAGCAGATAAAAGTATGTTGATGACTTTGAGTGGAATCGGTGAGATAAGAGCGGAAGCAATTATTGCATATCGTGAAAAAACAGGAGGATTTTCCACTATCGAAGAGTTGATGCAGGTTGAAGGAATAAAAGAAAAAACTTATGAAAAACTGAAAGATAAAATAACGGTACAGTGAATTGAGGAGTGAAATAATGGGTAAAAAGGTACTGGTTGTAGATGATGAAAAATTAATCGTGAAGGGGATCCGATTCAGTCTGGAACAGGACGGAATGGAAGTGGATTGTGCATATGACGGGGAGGAAGCACTGGAATGTGTGCAGAACAAAGAGTATGATATGATTCTTCTGGATCTGATGCTGCCAAAAATGAATGGTCTGGAAGTATGTCAACAGATCCGTGAGTTTTCCGATGTGCCGATTATCATGCTTACAGCCAAAGGTGAGGATATGGACAAGATTCTGGGTCTGGAATACGGAGCAGATGATTATATAACCAAACCTTTCAATATTCTGGAAGTTAAGGCGAGAATCAAAGCGATTATGCGAAGGACGAGAAAGCCTGCACCGCAGGAGGAAAAAACACGTGTGGTGGAAGCAGGAGATCTGAAGCTGGATTGTGAAAGCAGAAGAGTTTTTATTGGCGATAAAGAAATCAATCTGACAGCGAAAGAGTTTGATGTCCTGGAGCTTCTGGTATTTAATCCTAATAAAGTATATAGCAGAGAAAACCTGCTCAATATTGTATGGGGCTATGAGTATCCGGGAGATGTGCGTACCGTGGATGTGCATATTCGCCGTCTTCGTGAAAAGATTGAGACCAATCCCAGTGAACCGAAGTATGTACATACGAAGTGGGGAGTCGGATATTATTTTCAGGTATAAGAAATGAGTTGGAGGGCGTCAGAAGACGTCCTCTTTCCAGCTTGAAATAACCATGGAAAGGATAAAGAGATGAAGAATAAGTTTAAATTTTTTAAAAGTCTCCGTTTCCGTATTATGGTAATTCTGGTGATTATCGGAATTGTACCCAGTGTCATAGTGGAGAAAGGAATCGTAAGCAGCTATGAAGACCGGGCAGTGTCTCTGCGGAGTTTTGGGGTTAAAAACCAGTGTGATATTCTCAGCAATCAGCTGGTAAAAGAACAATATCTGGAAGATCCCAGTTCGGAAGCCATTAACAGTGAGCTGACGATGCTGTCGAATGTTTATAATGGACGGATTCTGATCATTGATCCGGATTTTCGTGTGATCAAAGATACGTATGATATTGATAAGGGAAAATACATGATTTCTCAGGAAGTGATCCGATGTTTCAGCGATGGGAAAGAAACCAGCAGTTATGACCGGAAAAACCGGTATATTGAGATGACAGTGCCAATCCATACAGATCTGGAAAATGAAAATCATGTTGCGGGGGTTATGTTGATCAGTGTGTCTACAGAAGAGATTGTAGCCAGCATCAAAATCCTGGAGCAGAAGGGTATGTCGATTCTTATGATTATCGGTGTGTTGGTACTGGGTCTTGGGTATATATTGGCAGGAATTCTGATGAAACCTTTTGCGAAAATCACAAGAGCCATTGAAGATATTACGGATGGTTTTCTGGATGAGAAAATTTCTGTTCCGGACTATACGGAGACGGAACTGATCACAGATGCATTTAACAAAATGCTTGGACGAATGAAGTCTATGGATAATTCCCGTCAGGAATTTGTATCCAACGTGTCCCATGAACTGAAGACTCCGCTTACTTCTATGAAAGTTCTGGCAGATTCTCTGGTAGGACAGGAAAATGTACCGATTGAATTGTATCAGGAATTCATGCAGGATATCGCAGAAGAGATTGATCGGGAAAACAAGATTATTACAGATTTGCTTACGCTGGTCAAACTGGATAAGAAAGCGGAAACACTCAATATTGAAACTGTCAGTATCAATGAACTTCTGGAACTGATATTAAAGCGGCTGAAACCTATTGCTGCAAAGAAAAATATTGATCTTGTGCTGGAAAGCTTTCGACCGGTAAATGCGGAGATTGATGAGACTAAACTGACGCTGGCTATCAGTAATCTTGTGGAAAACGCAATCAAATATAATAAAGATGGTGGATGGGTCCGGGTATCTTTGAATGCAGATCATAAGTATTTTTATGTAACGGTAGCGGATTCTGGAAAAGGAATTCCGGAGGATTCCATCGATCATATTTTTGAAAGGTTTTATCGGGTTGATAAGTCTCATTCTACAGAAATTGAAGGTACGGGTCTGGGGCTGGCCATTACAAAAAGTGCAATCATGATGCATCATGGTGCAATCCGCGTTCGCAGCAAGGAGCAGGAAGGAACCACATTTTCTGTGAGAATTCCGCTGATGCATATGGAATAGAAATGAGGTGAAAGAGTGGGTAAAAGGAAACATTATAATAGAATATGGCTCCCTCTTATATTTCTTGGCGTATTGCTGGTGGGTTGTATGTGGATGAGCGGATGTGACGAGAATGAAGAAAAAAGTGATTATCAGATCTATTATGTGAATTATGATAAAGGTGCGATTGAATCCGAGAATTTTGCTCCCGAATCTGAGGAAACAGTAGGAATGATTGAAGAAATCAGCGAAAAAATAGGCGGTGGCGATGATGGAGTGGGACTTTTGCCGACGGACGTATCGTTGCTGAATTATGAGTTTTCGGGTGATATCCTGCAGCTGAATTTTAATGCTGCATACAGAAAAATGACTACAGTGGATGAGATTTTATGTAGAGCAGCTATTGTGAAAAATTTCCTGCAGATTGAAGCAGTCAGTTATGTGAAAATATTGATTGAGGGAGAAGAACTTCTGGATTCCAGAGGAAATACAGTAGGTATTATGGGGAGCAACAGCTTTCTGGAAAATTCAGGAAAGGATATTACAGCCTATCAGTATACAGAGTTGGAACTCTATTTTGCCAATGAAACAGGAGATAAGCTGGTGAAAGAAAGGCGCAAGGTATATTATACCAGCAACTCACCGATTGAAAAGGTCGTAGTGGAGCAGCTGATCCAGGGACCGAAAGAGACCGGACATTTTGCAACGCTATCACCTAGTACCGGTATTTTATCCGTATCACAGGCAGATGGAATTGCATATGTGAATCTGGATCAGAGGTTTGAGACAGAAGCGCTGAGTATTCAGCAGGAACTTCCGGTGTATTCCATAGTGAATTCGTTGATCGCAGCCGGCAATGTAAAAAGAGTTCAGATTTCGGTCAACGGGGATTCGAAGATTATATTTAAGGAGAGTATGGATCTAAACCAGCTGTATGAAAAAAACATGGATCTGGTTGAGGAAGATCTGGAAGAAAGTGAGGATGAAGGATGAAAAATCGTCCTCTTTGTCTGGCAGTATTGATTCTGGTATCAGGAATCTGGTTGGGAAATTGGCTGGGAATCTCATGGATATGGAGATCCCCGGCCGGTAAAGAGCCGATGGATCTGGCTGCCGAATCCGGAGATACAGAAGCTGATACAGGACTTTCCGATAGAGAACTACCTGATGGGGGAAGTCCTGTGGAGGCGGAAGGAATCGTCTGTCAGCAGGAAGAAAAAACATATCAGGAATATCAAACTATAACGTATCTGTATTTAAGACAGACAAATCTATATATCAATTCAAAAAAATATCCCATACGAACTATAAAATGTAAAATAGAAGGAACAACAGAGAATCTGTGCGGGTGTAAACTGCGGGTTGCGGGAAAGTTGGTATTGCCGCAGGAGCCGGGAAATCCGGGTGAATATAACAGGGTAAACTATGAAAGATCAAGAAAAATTGATTTTTATCTGGAAGAAATTAGCGGGATGGAAACTATATCACCGGCGGGAAAGATACAGATTTGTCTTGAATCGTTTAGAGAAAGATGCAGGAATATTATCTATGAGATTTTTCCTCAAAATGAAGCTGGAATTATGGACGCTATGTTGTTGGGTGAAAAACAAAATCTGGAGGAGAAAACAAAGTCAGGATTTCAGGCAGCCGGCATTAGCCATATTATGGCTATTTCAGGGCTCCATATCAGCATGTTAGGTGCAGGACTCTGGAATGCTCTGAGATGGATGGGAATCCCCATGTCGCTGTCTTCTTTTTGTTCCTTTCTGGTATTGATTGGTTATGGCTTATTGATCGGAAGTCCTACTACTGCAGTGCGGGCGCTGATTATGTTTGGGTTGATGCTGGGAGCCAGAATCCTTGGGAGAACCTATGATTTTTTATCTGCGATTGCTATGGCCGGAATCTTACTCTTGCTGGATAATCCGGATCTGCTTATGGACAGCGGATTTCAAATGTCATTTGCAGCAGTTATTGGGATGGGGACTTATGTAGAGTGGCAGAAAGAATTATGGAGAGGCATGATGAAAGGGAGAAAAGGAGAACGTATAGGTGATAAAATTGTCCCGGGTGTGTCTATTTGGTTTTTTATGCTTCCGGTAGTTTTGTATGCATTTTACCAGGTATCTGTGATTGGGATTTTGTGCAATCTGGTGATACTGCCGCTGATGCCATTCGTGCTTGCTTCAGGGTTTCTGGCATTGATTCTGGGATATTGGGGTGCTGGACCGGGAAGCCTGGTGGGATTGCCGGCGTATGGAATTGTCCGTATGTATGAATGGCTGGGAGAAGCTGCACAGAGTGCAGCGGCATGTGTCTGGACTCCGGGAAAACCATCAATAGCGGCAATTCTGATTTATTATGGTATATTGGCAGGGGTATGCATAACCTGCAGAAAAATGAAAGAAAAAAGACTGGGGAAGATTTTATTAATCAATATGACAGGAATTATACTGATGCTCTTTCTGATGGCGTCCCCATGGAAATATATAAACCGTATTATCGTACTGGATGTGGGACAGGGAGATGGTATCGTGCTGCAGACAGGGAGAACAGAGATACTGGTAGACGGAGGCAGTACCAGCAGAAATGAGGTGGGAAAATATGTGATTCTCCCATTTATGAAATACGAGGGAATTACAAGATTGGAAGCAATATTCCTGACACATTCCGATCAAGATCATTTGAATGGGGTAAAAGAGGTTCTGGAGGAAAGTAAAAAAGGTTGGCTTGTCGTGGAGCAGGTGTTTTTTCCATGGTGGATGAAAGAGACAGAAGAAGGAGAGCAGATCCAGCTCCTGGCGAAAGAGGTTGGTACTGCGTGCAGTTTTTTAAAGGCAGGAGATGAACTTTCTATGGGAAAGGCAAAGATAGAAGTATTACATCCAAATAATGAGGATTATTCTCATGATCCAAATGGCGGATCGCTGGTATTTGTTTGGGAACTTGATGGAATGCGTGTTTTGTTCACCGGTGATCTGCCTTTGGAAGAAGAAAATAAAATAATTGATGATCTGCCAGAATGTGGGATTTTGAAGACGGCTCATCATGGATCAAACGGATCCACCTCAAAAGCATTTCTTGAAAAAGTCAATCCTCGGGTGGCATTGATTTCCTGTGGAAAAAATAATTATTATGGTCATCCGGGTAAAGAGACGATTTCCAGACTGCAGGAAAGAGGCTGTCAGATTTTGCAGACGGATGAACAGGGCGCATTGACTGTTATAGAAAAAAGAGACGGATGGACAGCAGAAGGATTCCGGTAAATTTTCCTTGCCGTAATCATCCGGGAAAGGTATACTGGAAAGGAAGGTTTAATGAGTATAAATGGAAAGCGGCAGGATTTGGAATGAAAAGTATACTGGAAGATGTAAAAAACCAGGAGTTTAAAAGAGTATATCTGTTTTATGGGGAAGAAGAGTATCTGAAGAAACAGTACAAAAATAAGCTGATTCATGCGTTGAATCCGGATGGTGATACGATGAATTATGCCAGATTTGAGGGAAAAGGGATCGATGTGCGTGAGATAATTTCTCTTGGAGAAACGATTCCGTTTTTTGCCGATCGAAGAGTGATCGTAATGGAAAATACAGGATTCTTTAAAGGACAGTGTCCGGAACTGGCAGAATACATCGGAAGACTTCCCGATTATCTGGTACTTCTTTTTGTGGAAGCTGAGGTGGATAAAAGAAGTAAAATGTATAAAGCAGTAAGCAAATCCGGGAAAACTGTGGAATTTGCGCAGCAAAAAGAAGATACCTTGATACACTGGGTTCTGAGTATATTGAAAAAGGAAGGAAAACAGATCACCCGCAATGATATGGAGCTGTTTCTTTCGAAAACAGGATCTGATATGAGTAATATAGAAAAAGAACTGGAAAAGCTGATTTGCTATACTATGGGAAGAAATGTCATTACTAAGCAAGATATTGAAACTATATGTACAAACCGTGTGACCAATCAGATTTTTGCCATGGTGCAGGCAGTGTCCGAACAGAATCAAAAAAAGGCGTTGGAGTTATATTATGATTTGCTGGCTTTGAAAGAACCGGCAATGCATATACTGTATCTTCTGGCAAGACAGTTTAATCAGCTATTGCAGGTAAAGGAACTGAAGAATCAGGGATATGGGACGAAAGAAATTGAAACCAAAACGGGAATTCAGGGATTTGTGATCCGAAAGTACATGGGATGCATAGGAAGATATTCCGTGAAAAAACTGAGACAGGCAGTGGAAGATTTCACACAGGCAGAGGAAGATGTGAAGACAGGAAAGCTGGGTGATGTGCTGAGTGTGGAACTTCTGATCGTAAAATATGCACGAAGAGAATGAAAAAAAGGACAATCATCGACGGAATGATTGTCCTTTAACATGCAATACTTAATTATCTGCAGTCAGACGCATCCGCCGAACTACAGTCAGCCGAAATTAAGCAATTGTGTTTACTGCTTTTGTGATACGAGCAACTTTTCTAGCTGCATTGTTTTTATGATATACACCCTTAGAAGCTGCACTCTCGATAGCGGAGATAGCTGCCGGAAGAGCTGCCTGAGCTGCTGCCAGATCTTTGTTGGCAACTGCTGTATCAACTTTCTTCATAGCAGTTTTAACTGCAGAACGGATGGATTTATTTCTTTCAGCTTTTGTTCTGTTTACCAGAATTCTTTTTTTAGCGGATTTAATATTTGCCATTGATTCGACCTCCAATAAAATTCACATATATAATTATAATTATAGATCAGCCGAGACACGGACAGGCTCATCTAAACACACTTATATAGTTTATTCTATGAGTCGGAGTTTGTCAATGATTTTTTGCAAAATATAAAAGAAATTTATAAGCCATTTATGATAATGTCCTAGTATACCACATATGAAAATGTCTCAGATGTGGTAAAATATCCTCCATACGACTTATAACGAACAGGAGGAGATCATTATCAGAAAGGTAATACTCACAATGGATGAACAGAAAAAATACGAA
>SFQZ01000082.1 GCA_004562915.1 bacterium | reverse complement strand
CTCCTGTTCGTTATAAGTCGCACGGAGGATATTTTACCACATCTGGGACATTTTCATATGTGGTATACTGAGACATTATCATAAATGGCTTATAAAAGCAATGAAAATAAGGGATTTTCTATTGACGGAAAGAAAATGTAGTTTTATACTAAAAACATGGTTTCAGGACAGTAAAGTTCTGAAGTAATTTTGCTTAAACGCAGGAGGAGTTAGTTATGGATATCAAATTTATAAAAAGAGACCAGTTGCAGGAAAAACCGGATCAGACAAAACTGGGATTTGGTAAGTATTTTACAGATTATATGTTCGTGATGGACTACGACGAAGGCATTGGCTGGCATGATGCGACAATTATGCCTTATGGTCCGATTCCTATGAGTCCGGCAACTGTTGTTCTGCATTATGCACAGGAAACATTTGAAGGTTTGAAAGCATATAGAAGAGAAGATGGACAGATTCAGCTGTTCCGTCCGGAGATGAATGCAAGACGTATGATTAATTCCAATGAGCGTCTGTGTATGGCTACGATTCCGGAAGATCTGTTTATTGAAGCAGTTGAGGCCCTGGTCAATGTAGAGAGAGATTGGGTACCATCTGAACCGGAAACATCTTTGTACATTCGTCCATTTGTATTTGCAACAGAGTCTTCTCTGGGTGTACATAAAGCAAAATCATATAAGTTTATGATCATTCTGTCACCGGTAGGCGCATATTACGCAGAGGGTCTTGCTCCGGTTAAGATTATGGTGGAAGATGAATATGTGCGTGCTGTACAAGGCGGAACCGGTTTTACCAAATGCGGCGGTAACTATGCAGGTTCTATTATCGGACAGGTAAAAGCTGAGAAATATGGATGTTCACAGGTCCTTTGGCTGGATGGTCGGGAAAGAAAATATGTTGAAGAAGTTGGAGCTATGAACATCATGTTCAAGATTGACGGTGAAATCTATACTGCTCCGATCGAAGGTACTGTACTTCCGGGCGTAACACGTGATTCTATCATTCATATATTGAAAGACTGGGGATATAAAGTAAATGAAACTCACCTGGCAGTAGATGATCTGATGCAGGCAGGAAGAGACGGAAAACTGGAAGAAGTATTCGGTACCGGTACAGCAGCTGTTATCTCTCCTGTAGGTGCTCTGGTTTACAAAGGAGAAGAGATCACCGTTAACAATTTCCAGATTGGTGAGCTGACACAGAAGCTTTATGATACTCTGACAGGTATCCAGTGGGGCAAACTGGAAGACAAATACGGCTGGACCAGACTGGTAAAATAAATATTGGCATTAGAAATGATCAATTATATGGGCTGCAGCACAAGTAGGATTGGGCGGCAGCCCTGTTTTTTTCGATTCGCAGCTGGATTCTGCGTTTTTTGAAATAATGGGAGGAAAAATGAATCAGAATCAGACTCCGCTTCTGGATGCCATTGTGGAATACACCAGGGAGCGGCCGGCATATTTTAAAATTCCCGGACACAGATATGAAAAGGGAATCAGTCCCAGATGGAGACAATGGACGGGAGACGGGATTTTTCGATTTGATCTTACGGAAGCGGAAGGCCTGGATGATCTTCACTGCCCGGAAGGAGTGATAAAAGAAGCACAGGAACTGGCTGCAGAAATTTTTCATGCAAAGGCGACTTACTTTCTTGTAAATGGTACAACCTGTGGAAATGAAGCTATGGTACTTACCTGTGCGGGCGAGAGAGAAAAAATCATGGTGCCCAGAAACGCTCATAAATCTGTGTTGATGGGACTGATTTTAAGCGGTGCCGAGCCGATTTACCTTATGCCCCGATTTGATGAAAAGACAGGACTCTGTGGCAGTATTATGCCGGAAGATGTGGAGGAAGGATTCCGAAATCATCCGGACTGTAAAGGCGTTTTTCTGGTGAGTCCTACGTACTATGGTGTGTGCAGTGATATCCAGAGAATCAGTGAGATCTGCCACCAGAATCATGCCATATTGATGGTGGATGAGGCACATGGAGGACATCTCTATTTCGGAGACAAAGGTATGGGTACGGATGCATTGCCGAAAGGAGCAATTTTGCAGGGAGCGGATATTTGTGCACAAAGTATGCATAAAGTTACTGGTTCTCTGACCCAAAGTTCTCTGCTTCATGTAGGAAGTGGACGGATTGACAGGGGAAGACTAGAGGCTAATCTCCATATGGTGCAGAGTACAAGTCCGTCTTATCTTCTGATGACCTCTCTGGATGCTGCCCGATATGAACTGGCTCTGCATGGCTCTGAGATGCTGTGCCGTGCTCTGGAACTTGCGGAAAGCGCAAGACAGAGAATTAATAAAATTCCCGGTATGATATGTTATGGGAAAGAAATCATAAATGATACCATCTATGATCTGGATCTTACCCGACTAGTCATATCCGCTGAAAAACTGAGAATTACAGGTTTTGAACTGGCTGACAGATTATATGAGGAACACAGAGTGGGACTGGAACTTGCGGACGAAAAGAATGCAGTTGCGGTAGTAACCTATGCAAATGAAATACAGGATATCAATCGTTTGACAGATGCTCTGGAAAACATAGCACAAAAACAGATACACAGAAAGAATTCAATTGGCAAATTTCCAATGCCGTCTCTGCCGTCGTATGTATTAAGCCCTCGTCAGGCATATTTTGCTCCGAAACAAAGAATCAGCTGGTCACAGGCAAAAGGAAAAATAGCAGGGGAAGCACTGATTCCTTATCCGCCGGGAATACCACTTGTCAATCCCGGAGAGATCATCACAGAAGAAGTATGGGAATATATGGAATATTATCGGAACGAAAAATTCCATTTTCACGGACCTTCCGATAAAACATTAGACACAATTCAGGTAATTCCGATGGAAACATTGTGCGAAAACAAAAGGTTATGATATAATGAGTACAAAGGAAAACCATACGAGTTTTGAAGAAAACCAACATGGAGGAAACATATTTGAAATTCATATCATGGAATGTCAATGGGCTGCGTGCCTGTGTGACGAAAGGATTTCTGAATTTTTTCAGAGAAACAGATGCAGATATTTTTTGTGTACAGGAGACAAAACTGCAGGAAGGGCAGATCAGTCTGGAACTGGAAGGTTATCACCAATATTGGAATTATGCTGAAAAGAAAGGATACTCGGGTACTGCCATATTTACGAAGGCGGAGCCTGAAGCTGTCTTATATGGTATCGGAATAGCGGATCATGACCGGGAGGGCCGGGTGATCACTCTTGAATATCCGGAGTTTTACTTTGTAACCGTCTATACACCAAATTCTCAGAATGAGCTGGCAAGACTGGATTACCGGATGAAATGGGAAGAAGATTTTCTTGCTTATCTTAAAAAGCTGGAAGAAAAGAAACCGGTAGTGTTCTGTGGGGATCTGAATGTGGCTCATCAAGAGATTGATTTGAAGAATCCAAAGACAAATCGCCGGAATGCCGGTTTTACAGATGAAGAGAGAGAAAAATTCACAGAACTTTTGAATGCCGGATTTATTGATACCTTCCGTTATTTTTATCCGGATCAGGAACAGATATATTCCTGGTGGTCGTATCGTTTTAAAGCAAGAGAAAAGAACGCAGGGTGGAGAATTGATTATTTCTGTGTTTCTGAAATATTAAAAGATAAACTAGAAGATGCAAAGATCCATACCCAGATTATGGGATCGGATCATTGCCCCATTGAACTTGATATCAGCTTGTAGGAGGACAACAAAAATGACAATGGAGAGAAAGCCATGGGGGATCCGGCCGGGAGACCCGACAAAGATCGGTACATCAAAAACGGCAGACGGATATAATTTTGCAGTACAGGTAAGCGGTCAGCAACCGCTGGAATTAGTATTTTATAAAAAAGGCTGCAGTGAACCGGAGCAGATCATTCCGATTTCGGAAAACTGTCGTACAGGAAATGTATATGCAGTGACAGTATTGAAGCATGGACTTTCCCTCTATGAATACGGCTATCGCCAGGGAGACAAGGCAGTGGATGATGCGGGAGCAAGAGTCGTATGTTCCACGACTGCATTTGGGAAAAGGGAAAAAACTGTTGATCTGCGTTATAGAGTGTTGAAAGATACAGATGTGATACCATTATCTTCGTACATTCCTTATGAGGATATGATCATCTATAAAGTACATGTCAGAGGATATACCATGCAGAAAAATTCCAAAGTACGGAAAAAAGGGACTTTTCCGGGACTTATGGAAAAAATTCCATATTGGAAAGAGATGGGGATTACTTCTGTTGAACTGATGCCGGCATATGATTTTGAGGAATATCCTAAAAAAGAAGAAAAGATATCAAAATATCAGATACCAGAGATCTGTGAACCGAAATTAAATTACTGGGGATATACGAAAGGACATTATTTTGCTCCAAAATCATCTTATTGCGCAGGAAAATATCCGGAGCAGGAAGTTAAAGATTTTGTATCAAAGCTCCATGAATCAGGAATGGAATGCCTGATGGATTTTTACTTTCCAAAGGAGATTTCACCGAATCTGGTGCCTGAGATTTTAAGATTCTGGAAAATCGAATACCAGGTGGATGGTTTTGTACTTATGGGAGAAGGCGCGTGGCTGGAGCTGATTGCCAGGGATGAAGTGCTGGCAGACTGTAAGGTGATTTGTCCGGGATACGATATGGCGCGTCTGTATGGCCCGAAAGGACCGGAAGTCCGCAGATTAGGTGAGTATAATTCCGGTTTTCAGGATGCAATGCGGCGTTTCCTGAAAGGGGATGAAGAACAGATGAACGGTTTTTTGTATTATGTAAAACAAAATCCGTCCACCCATGGTGTAATCCATTATATGGCAAACCACGATGGTTTTACACTGGCAGATCTGGTTTCTTATGATTATCGTCATAATGAAGAAAACGGTGAGAATAACAATGATGGAAATACCTATAATTATAGTTGGAACTGTGGTGCGGAAGGGGATACCAGAAAAGCGTCAGTACTGGAAATGCGTAAGCGGCAGATGCGAAATGCCATCCTTTTGTTGATGCTCAGTCAGGGAACTCCTTTGCTCTATGGAGGAGATGAGTTTGGCAACACACAGAAAGGCAATAACAATGCATACTGTCAGGATAATGTGACAGGATGGGTGGATTGGAGTAAAACCGGAAAATATACCGGATTCACAAAATTCATTCAGGATGTGATCGCATTCAGGAAGCTTCATCCGATCCTGCATATGCCTTATGAACTACGTGCAACCGATTATAAATCGCTGGGATGGCCGGAGATCTCCTGGCATTCGGAGAGGGCCTGGTTTGCCAGTACGGAGAGCAGCAGCAGACAGATTGGTGTTCTGTACTGCGGGAAGTATGCACCAAAAGAGGATGGGACAACTGATGATTTTGTGTATGTGATCTATAATATGTATTGGGCTGAAAAACAGTTTGCACTTCCGGATCTACCGGAAGGTATGAGATGGTATCTGGCCGTTGATTCAGGCAAAAAATCCGGTGAAGCAGTCAGCAGATCCGGTGAGGAGAAAGTGATCACTGAGAAAAAATCTCTCAAAGTCAGCGGAAGGACAATATTGGTATTATTAGGAAAGCAGGGATAGAATGAACGCCTGGGGACATTTTAAAACAATAACATCTCATAAAATACTGGTCATGAAGTATTGTTTCAAAGTAGGGCTCTATCGTCAGGGGCTGCTTCATGATCTCTCCAAATATTCACCCACGGAATTTTGGGTGGGAGCAAAGTATTATCAGGGAACAAGGAGCCCGAACAATGCGGAGAGAGAGGACACCGGTCTTTCAAAATCCTGGCTCCATCATAAAGGAAGAAATAGACATCATTTTGAATATTGGGTGGACTATGGCATCGGGGCAGAACATGTGCTGGCCGGTATGCCTATGCCCAGAAAGTATATAGCGGAAATGATCATGGACCGGATCAGCGCATCAATGGTGTATCATCCGGACGATTATACGGATGCATCGCCTCTTGCCTATTATGAAAAAGGGAAAGAGAAACTTTGGTTTATTCATGAAGATACAAAAGCACAGTTGGAATATCTGCTTAAGATGCTGGCTGTAAAAGGGGAAGCGGCTACCCTGGCCTATATTAAAAATGTGTATCTGAAAGGAAAAGGCCGTTTCGGCGGTAAGGGAGATACTTATGTGAAAGAGCCGTGGAGCAGCAGGAGAGGACAGGAATAAAATGAAATTTTCAAAACGAATGGAACGATTTGGTACCAGTATCTTTACTGTGTTACTGGAGATGAAAAAGGAAAAACTGAGAAAGGGGGAAGAGGTGATTGATCTGAGTATCGGTACCCCTAATATACCCCCGGCAGATCACATTATTCAGGCGTTGACTGAGGCAGCTCAGGATAAAAGAAATTATGTGTATGCCATTCAGGATTTGAAAGAGCTTCACGAAGCAGTAAGTGTCTGGTATAAAAGAAGGTATCAGGTGGACATTGATCCGGATAGTGAAGTGGTGTCGCTTCTGGGAAGTCAGGAAGGACTGTCTCACATTGGTCTGACACTGGTAGATCCGGGTGACGTAGTTCTTGTGCCGGATCCCTGTTATCCTATATTTGGAGATGGTCCTGTGATTGCCGGGGCAGATCTTCACTATATGCCATTGAAAAAGGAAAATGATTATTTGATTGATTTTGACGCTATTCCTGAGGAAGTGGCAAAGGCTGCCAAATTGATGGTGGTCTCCTATCCGAACAATCCCACAACAGCTATGGCACCGGGATGGTTTTATGAGAAATTGATTGCATTTGCAAAAAAATATGATATTGCGGTACTGCACGACAACGCTTACAGTGAACTGGCTTTTGGTATGGAAACAAGCGGAAGTTTCCTGCAGTATGAAGGAGCAAAAGAAGTAGGTGTAGAGTTTAATTCCCTTTCCAAGACTTATGGTCTTGCGGGAGCCAGAATCGGATTCTGCATTGGCAACCGTGAAATCGTTGAGAAGATGACAACGCTCAAGTCCAACACAGACTATGGTATGTTTATACCGGTCCAAAAAGCGGCAATTGCTGCTATTACAGGAGATCAGTCCTGCGTAAAAACGACCCGCGAAGCCTATCAGAGAAGACGTGACTGTTTCTGTGAAGGCATGACTTCTATTGGATGGGAGATTGAAAAGTGTCCTGCAACTATGTTTGTATGGGCTAAGATTCCGGAAGGTTATACTTCTTCGGAAGAATTTGTAAAAACCCTTCTGGACAAAGCAGGTGTGATCGTTACACCGGGAAGTGCGTTCGGACCGTCGGGAGAAGGATACGTCAGAGTCGCGCTTGTTCAGGATGAAGATGCGATACAAAGAGCGGTTAAAAATGTAAAAGAAAGTGGGATCATTAAGTAATCGGATGCTTTTGCAAAAATGATACAGTAAATTGGTTAAAATGGGCTGTTTATTTAAACAGCCCATAATTAGTTCTATATTGACAAACTCCGAAGCCTGTACTATACTTTGATAGATAAATACTTTGATAATCAAAATATAGACGAGGAAAATATATGACAACGAGAATTATTGGGACAGGCAGCTGCCTTCCCACAAATATTATAACCAATGATCAGTTATCCAGACAGGTAGATACCAGTGATGAGTGGATTTCTTCCAGAACGGGTATTAGAAATCGCCATGTGGCAGAGGAGGAAACCGGCGCCGGGATGGCATCTGAGGCAGCAAAACGGGCACTGGAAAATGCAGGAGTATCAGCAGATGAGATAGAGCTGATTATCGTTGCAACCTGTACGGCTGATATGCAATTTCCGTCAACTGCGTGTATGGTGCAGAAAGAAATCGGAGCCAAACATGCGGTGGCATTTGATCTCAGTGCGGCATGTTCGGGATTTTTGTTTGCTCTGAACACGGCGCATGCTTATTTTACAGCGGGAATTTATAAAAAAGCGTTGATCATTGGAACGGAAGTTTTATCCAAGCTGGTAGACTGGACGGATCGTTCTACCTGTGTCCTTTTTGGAGATGGAGCAGGAGCTGCAGTGGTAGAAGCGTCAGAAACCGGACTGGAAGGGTTTGTTCAGCATGCAGACGGAGATAAGGGTGAAGTCCTTACCTGTGCGGGAACCAATCGTACAGAAGGTTCGGCTTATATTCAGATGAATGGACAGGAAGTATTTAAATTCGCAGTAAAAAAAGTTCCGGAATGTATCCAGGAAGTGCTGGAAATGACAGGAACAGAGAAAGAAGATATTCGTTGGTATCTTCTCCATCAGGCAAACAGCAGGATCATACAGTCTGCAGCAAAAAGACTGAAAGAACCGGAAGAAAAATTTCCGATGAATATGGATCAATATGGTAATACCTCAGCTGCAAGTATACCGATCCTGCTTGATGAGATGAATCGAAGCGGAATGCTGAGAAAAGGTGACCGCCTGATGATGTCCGGGTTCGGAGCGGGACTCACATGGGGAGCAGCACAGATTGTGTGGTAATATGTTCTCCGTATGAAATGCCCAGTCGTGGATATACTGATAGTGTTGAATTATTTGGTTTCAATAATCATCCAAGGAAAGACAAGAGGTATCATTATGGATCAAAAAGTTCCCGAATATCGGAAAAAAGGCTATCAGGTTCAGAAAAAGGAAAGCGATGAGAAAGATTTTTATGGAATTTCTCATGAGGGAGATTTTTTCTCGTGTTCAACCACGGATTGTACCGGGCTGATACCCGCAGGGATCGTATCAGATGCGGAAAGAGAATCTTATAAGGAATTGTATCCCTCTCTGACACCACCTGTGGTTTTGAGTCATGAAAATGAAAATAAAAACAGCGAAAAAGATAAAACGAAAAATAATGGATGAGATGGAAGAACCGATCTCTTACGGCATAAAATGTATGATGTGTGCCGGTAAGGCATCGGTTCTTTCTATATGGTAAGAAATTTCGTTATACATCCTTATTTTAGCTCCGACAACAGAGCCGGAATGATCTCTCTAGCCTTCTCTGTTTCTTCCGGAGTAACAGGGACAAGAATCAATTCTTCCTTTGAACCGCCTTCAGCCAAAAGTCTTCCCATCGGATCAAAGGCACAGCTTTTACCAAGATAGGTATCAGGTATATACTGCGAACAACCTATCACATACATACTATTTTCTATGGCACGGGCCTGCAAAAGGGTTTTCCAGTGAATATCTTTCAGTTCACCCTGTACCCAGGCGGATGGATAGATCATGATCTGTGCCCCATTCAGCGCCTGCTTTCGTGCTACATCAGGAAAGCGGAGATCATAACAGGTGCCAAGCCCCAGTTTACCGAAGGGTGTTTCCAGAGGCGAAAAAGTAATATCTCCCGGAAGGGTATCATCGGATTCTTTCCAGGTGAAGGCATCGAAAAGATGCTGTTTGCGGTAAAAGCCCCGGTGATTTCCGCAATGATCGAGAATGATGAGTGTGTTGTAACACTTATTGGGTTCCGCGCATTCATGAGCGTCCGGTTTTTCATTCATTCCGAAAATAACCCACAATCCATATCCTTTTGCCAGCTGCGCCATCCGGGAGACGAAAGCCCCGTTCTGTTTTTGGGCTTTTGTTACATACTGATGATCAGACGCAGTGTAAGGCATCATAAAATATTCAGGAAATACAACTATGGAAGCGTGTGCCTGTTTGGCGGATTTCATGTATCGGGCTGCGATAAGAAGGTTCTCTTCCATGTTTTCTGTTGCGCCACATTGGGCAAGGGCGATGATAGTATGCATAATTGAATCCTCCTCATGTTGACATTTTATCCCTTGTCTCATCCATATTATAAAAGATAAATGGAAAATTGGAAAGTATTTAGAATATTTTCTAAATACTAATTGACGAAACACGAATGGAATGGTACTATGTATTTAGAAAAATTTCTAAATATAAAATGAGGTGATGACATGTCTTTTGCAGAAACTTTTAAAGCTTTGTCAGATCCGGTCCGGAGGGAAATTCTCCAGCTTTTAAAAAACGGAAAGATGTCAGCGGGTGAGATCGGCAGCCATTTTGATATGACAGGTGCTACGATATCGTATCATCTGAGTGTTCTAAAAAAGGCGGATCTGGTATGGGAAACAAAAGTTAAAAACTATGTTTTTTATGAATTAAATACAACGGTGGTGGAAGAAGTTCTGCTCTGGCTGACAGAACTTACAGGAGGAAATGAAAATGATGAAAAAAAATAAATGGATGATCATTCTTGCAAGTCTCGTGACTATTAGCCCGATGTTTGTGGGGCTGATTCTCTGGAATCGTCTTCCGGATGAGATTGCGACTCATTTTGACAGTGCCAATGCAGCGAATGGATGGAGCAGTAAGCCGGTGGCTGTATTTGGGATTCCGTTGTTTTTACTTGCCATGCATCTGTTATGTATCGGTGTGACGATGAATGATCCCAGAAGAAAAAATATCAGTGAAAAGATGTTTCAGTTTATCATATGGATCGTTCCGGCAGCATCGCTGATCTGTTGTCTGTCCTCTTATGCGATTGCCCTGGGCATAGAAGTAAATATCGGGATGATTGTAAATATTATGGTCGGGATTGTGTTTATGATTCTTGGAAATTATATGCACAAGGTAAAACAAAACTATACTGTTGGAATTAAGATTCCATGGACATTGGACAGTGAAGAAAACTGGAATCGGACGCATCGTCTTGCTTCCTGGCTGTGGATTTTGAGTGGAGTTGTTTTTCTTATCAATGGAATTTTACAGTTGGGCTGGCTGCTCGTTGCTATCCTTATGGTTTCTGTACTTGTTCCGATTGTGTATTCGTTTGTGTTGTATAAAAAGGGGATTTAGTGTAAAAAAAGTGTAAAAAAATAATTTTGGTATTTTGACACAGCAAAAAAAATGTGTTATCATTGAGTACGTCGAAAATAAAATAAAATAACTAAAACTTCCCACACCAATACGGTGTGTTGAACCTTGAAAATTCAATATTTCAGCCAATAAAAAAGGCATAAATCTGTTCCGTTTGGTATAATGG
>SFQZ01000309.1 GCA_004562915.1 bacterium | reverse complement strand
TCAGGGCGTATTGACACGCCGTAATTCGGGTTTGCTATTTCGTGGACGTATGGGTTTGTATAGTCGATACTGCCGTTCTCGTCCTCGTCTGCCATGCACATAAAAACAAACTGACCAATAAAACAATCATCCTTATTCCTTCCAGCATTTTGAACACGCCCCCTTTCCCCCCACATCAGATAAGCGTACCATCTCAATGGTTCTTTTAATACCGCTGCAGTTTAAATCTGTGTGATATTTATTTCCGTAATTTGTGATATATACCCTTTCAAATTTGTTAATTTTATCCGCGCAAAGCTCGCATTTGTGGTATTTCTCTCCGCTTTCATTCCGATATTCCGCTATTTGCACATCTTCTACCGACTGAATTGACAAATTCAGATACGTACAGCCCGAAGTCTTATGATACACGGTTCCCTGTTCTGCAATATATACCCATCTGTCACCATCCTGGATACCAAGTTCGTCTTTCCATCCTGTCCACTTTCGATAAATTGTCTGCTGCGAGAGCCAGAATGACTTTTTCCCAAGCAGACTAACTGGAAATTTCATCTGATAATGGACTCTGAGACAAATATCATTTCCCTCAAAAGACGATTCTGAAAATGTAATTCCGAAAACATTTCCCGTCACAAATTTTCGGATATTATCATCTTCGCGCGCCTTTGCAATAAACATACTTTTTGCAAGTACCGCATACTCTTCTTCCTGACTGTCCTTTACGGCTGCATAGACAGACAGCGTGCGTCCCGTATCTTCTAATGCATCCTGCACGCAGAGCTGCACCTGCATAACACGAAAGAAAAACAACACAAATGTAAACAGACAGGCAAGTATCGGCACCACAACTGCTGCCTCCAATGTCATAGAACCGGACGGACAGGTGCATCCGGGTGTCTCTTTGGGTGCATTGAGAAGATAAGAGACACCCGGACACACCTGCCTTTCTTATGGAATGTAATTGATCTGATTTTCTCTTCGGAAGGAATATTGTTTTAATTTTTCACTATTTATAAAAGACAACCTGGAAAAAAGAGGTTCTGCCGCAAATTCCACCTCACACCTGAAACAAACGATCATATGATCCATTCTGCAATCTTTATATTCCTCATTCTGAATCAAGTCCTGCTCCATTACATTGAGCATGCGGCAGGATAATGTTCCATCCTTTGTAAAAAATAAAATCTGCTTTAAATAATCCTGATATTTTAGACCATTGCTGCATTCTTTTGCCCTTGTCTGGCTTTGAAACGACTGTAATAGATGCGACAAATCTGTCGTCCACTGCCCTTTTGACTTCACCAGCGCGATTTTTCCTCCCATGAGCAATGCCCTGATATCCTGGATACTTTCGATATATGCCCATGCACCGACAACCGCTATCTGTACCGTCTTAATGATTGCCGGATTTCCGGTAAAGCCAGCTAATGCAGCAGCGATTGTCTCAGACTGTAACATTTTTTCTCTGTCTGAAAGTAAATATGTGACGTTAGAAGCACAGCGATACAATAGCAGTCTGTTGACTACCTCTTCTAAATTCTTTCGTTCTTCTTCCTGTCCTCCAATTAAATATTCCAACTCATAGGAATATGCATGATTTTCTTTCGGGCTGCAGTAATTGGAAAAATTTGATTCCGCGTATTCCAGCACAAGAATTTTCCGATACCAGTCACTTTCTGCTTCGTAATTCATATTTCCTTCACTGCAGTTTCTTTTTTCAATCGCCTCTGCAAGATTTATGCGTTTCGTAGAGATTTCGCCGGCGTTTTCCACAACCAGTCCAAGCGTGGAAAGACTCATCGATTTTCTGATTTCATTCACCACATCTAACGGATTTTCTTCCGGCGGCTGTGTATCTTTTTCATTTGTCCTATTCGCAATAGATTCATTTTCCTGCCTGCCATTTTCTGCTTTTCCATTGTCTGTCTTTGCTTTCTCTGTCTTTTCCTTCTCTGCCTTTGCACTCTCAATGCTCTCTTTCGCCTGATCAATGGTTTCTTCGACATTCGTCGTGTTATTTTTCATGTCATTCTGGTTAATATATCTCTGACGAATCTCTTCTGCTGCCTCTCTGGGCAGATTTTTC
>SFQZ01000308.1 GCA_004562915.1 bacterium | reverse complement strand
AACTATTAGTTTTTTCGTGTCTTTTAGAGTATGACATAAAGTCAAATCTTAGTTAAGGCGAGCGATTTGACGCTTACGACCTTAATACTTCTTTTCTTCGACATAATGATTTCCTCCTTCGGTTTACTCTGATTTTTCGATTTAGTACTCTGTTAACCCGCCATATTCAGATCACTCTCATACGCACCACCGCCTTTCCTGCTCCGGAGAAAAAGAAAAGAGCTACCAATGCTTTTTCGCATCAGTAGCTCTTACTGTTGGTTCCGTATGATATTATGATGGTTATTTCTTGTCCTGCTCTTTCTGGGCATCCTTGATTCTGTAGTAGTCTTCCATCTTCAGATTCAGGTGAACATATGAGTCAGGTTTTCGGTTGCTCAAGAGGCACACCGTCTCAACGGTACTTTCGTTGTCCCAATCCAATTCGTATATCTCTTTTCCATTGAAAAACACAGGGAATCTAAACTTAAGACTACGAAGGATTCTTCCGTCTGTCTGCTTTTCCTCGTAAATGTTTACATCTGCAAGGAAGCTCTTCATAAATGTTTTCTTCTCAATATCCGTAAATCTGTAAGCGCTTAAAATATAGCCGTTTGGCTGTTTGGTACCATTTTTCTGATTTTGATGAACCTCACAGTTCTTTAAAATAAAAATACCCGGCCATATTTTTATGGCCAAGGCACCTTGACAATTCACATACATTTGAAATTAATCTTCCAGAAGTTTTTGTGCTTTTTCTTCCAGAGCAGTTTTTACTTCCGGATTCCAGGGAAGATACTTTTCAAAGGCTTCTTCTGATAAGACTGTTTGGGGCAATTCTTCCAACAGATACCAGAGATAATGATACATGTTCAGTCCATTCGCTTTGGCAGTTTCTACCAGAGAGTAAATGACAGCACTGGAATCCGCACCTGCGGTAGTGTCGGAGAAGAGATAATTCTTTCTTCCCAGTGCAACGGGTTTTACCTCGATTTCGCTTAAGTTATTGCAGAAGCTACAGCGTCCGTCTTCCAGATAGGTCATCATATCAGACCTTCTGTTTTGGATGTAGGTAAGTGCTTTCTCCATTCTGGATCCTTTGACGGCGTGCTGTTTCTCGAACCACGACCAAAAGCCCTCCAGAACAGGAACTTCTTTCTCGAGGCGGGCTTCTTTTATGGATTCGTAGTCATTTTTATCCTTCTTTTTGATTTCCTTTTCCAAGTGGAAAAGCTTGTCTACATACATAGCTCCCTGTACAGCAGGCAGTGTGTAGTCCATCTTTTTTCCTTTGGGAATGGCATCCAGAAGATATCTCCTTACGTGGGACCAGCAGGTGGTTCGTTTGGCTTTCTTCAGCTTATTGTAACCACTGTATCCGTCACACATGATATATCCGGAAAAGTCATCCAGGAAGTCTGCGGCTGTTTCTCCTGCTCTGGTGGGAGAATACTTATAGAGGATAATGGGTTCCTGTCCATCTTCGCCACTCCGGAAAATCCACATATAGGACTTGCTTTCCGGTCGACGGCCTTCTTCATGAAGCACCTGGATGACGGTTTCATCTGCCATGATAAAGACCCGCTGCAGCAACAGCTTATGGAGATAATCATAGAGGGGTGAGACGGCATCGCATTGACATACTTCTGGTACATCACCCAGGCAACAGTAGAAGCAGAGGCCATGCCGTGGAGCATATGAGCCCTTCCATCCTTTCCCTGTACAATTACAGGTGTTTTCAGGTTCGGAGAACATTTCGGGCACTTGTAGTTCTTACTGTAATACTCAACCACCTTAAAGGACGCAGGTTTGAACTTCAGCTCCCTGCGTACAAAGGTTTCACCGATCTCTAAAAGTGGTGACTCACAATCCGGACAGAAGCGTTCTCCTTCCGGAACATCCAGATACTTTTTTTCTACAGGAAGGCCTGCATAACGGTCCTTGTCGGCAGAACGACCTTTTTTAACTGTGAAAGTAACAGTCTTTGTTTCTTCCTGTTCTTCCTCAAGTAATGCTGTATCCTGTTCCTGCTCGGCTTCATTGAAAAGATTCAGCTGGCCATCCATATCCCATGAGTTCTTCTCGCTGGATTTCCCGAAAAGCTTTTTGGTAAGATAGTCATTTTGCTCTTTAAGAGTCTGAATCTCCTGTAGCATAGCAGCCTCTTTGGCATTGAATCCCTCTATGGTCTGCTGCAGAGAAAGGATCATCTTATTCAGTTGCATGATCATGTCGCTCTGCTCCATGAGACGGGATTCCAAAGAATTTCTGGCCACTTTTTTCACCTCAAAACATTGGTTTTAACTGTCTTTATTATACCATTTTTGAGTGATTTTTCATAGTCTAAAGTGCCAGAAAATACCGAAAATATCGTACTTCTTGGCACTAAGAAGCAGTACTGTAATCCACTTTGATCGCCTTGGGTTGTTCGATATCAAGGCCGGACATCAGCCAGTCAAACTCCTGCCAGGTAAGGTTTCTTACCTCGGATTTGTTTCTGGGCCAACGGTATCTTCCCTGTGATACGGAAAGCCTTTTATACAAAAGAGTCATTCCATCAGGCTCGCGAAGGAGTGCCTTGATGCGGTCACATTTCTTCCCGCAAAACAGATACAAAGCGCTGGAGGACACTTTCATAGAGAACTGTTCTTCTATGATGGCGCATAATCCATCCAGAGACTTTCTCATATCGGTGTACCCTGTCACAATGTAGATTTCCCTTACTCCTGAGATATCACCTAGCATCCGGCACCTCCCAAAGAAGAAAGGACTGTCTTAAGGAGTCCTGTGTCAAC
>SFQZ01000307.1 GCA_004562915.1 bacterium | reverse complement strand
GATACAAAATCAGTTAACCAGCTTATTTACTCATGCTTCAAGGATATACGATTTGCACACAAATCCATGCAAGAAAGTAAAGCGAATGGGAAGTTCAGATAATCGGAGCTTGGATTTCTGGACAGTTGAAGAATATCAAAATTTCATTCAAACCATGGAACCGGGCACGAGATACTATCTCATCTTTGAAATCCTCTTCTGGACTGGATGCAGAATCGGGGAGCTACTGGCACTTACTCCAAAGGATATTGATTTTGACAGAAATCAGATCAGTATTACAAAAACCTATTATCGGACCGAAAGGCAGGATGTTATTACCGAGCCTAAGACCAAGCAATCTGTTCGTGTAGTAGAAATACCGGAATTTCTAAAACAAGAGATTGAAGATTTTGTGGATAGACATTACGGAATGCCCGAGGATGAAAGAATTTTCCCCATTGTGCAGGAAGCAGTGCAGCATAAGATGAAACGACAGATGGAGAAAGCCGGAGTAAAGAAAATTCGGGTTCATGATTTGAGACATTCTCATGTAGCGTACTTAATCAATAAAGGTGTTGAGCCTATTTTGATAAAGGAAAGAGTGGGGCATAAGGACATTCGTATTACATTAAATACTTATGGGCACTTATATCCGAATCAACAAAGGAAAGTGGCAGATTTGCTTGATACCGAAAAAGAAAAAAGCCCCAACAGCGGCAACTGTTAGGACTTAAGATAACAGGAAAATCTCTGTTACCTATGTATTTACAACACAAGTATAACAGAGGTTTTCCAGCGTATCAACGAGAAATTTTACGAATGGAGGACATTATGTAATGTCAGACGGCACATTGTGGGAGGTGCTAACCGCACTTTGATTTCGGCGTTATCGTCTCTCCGATTGTGCCGCACCGGAACTTGCCGCAGGCTCCAGACGGAATGGCCGCAGATTGTCGTAGCTTTGTTTGAAAGGCAGCTGGTGCTGCTTTTCAAATAAGGCCATGACAGGAGTCACAGCCTTAGAAATGTACGTTGAAAACTTCATCAATAAAGTCCCTGATTGTCAACTGCAGCACGGATGATTTCGGCATCAATGACTTTCTTTCCCTGCTGGGAACCGATGGTCAGGGCATCTGTCATCAGGTTATCAATGAGGCGGGGGTTACCCTGTGTGAAGCTGTGCGCAGCTACAAGCGCCGCCGGATCAATAATCGTGGAGGAGGCACCTGCCAGCTGAAGCTTGTGCAGGAGGTACTTTGAAACCTCGTCATCGGAAAGCCCGGCGTAGTTATAATGGACAGTGATCCGCAGGATTCCCGTACTCAGGTATTGAGCTTCATCAATGGCGAGAAGCAGGGGCTGTCGTTTCTCTTTGTAGAGATAAGTGATCTGCTCCTGAATGGCCTTGAACATACCGGTTTTGCCGCCTTTATCAGAAACGCCCAGAATAGAACAGAGCTGTTTATAAAAGTCGGCCACACTGATGGTGGACAGGCACAGGTATTCCATGTGGAATAAGCTGGGATTTAAACTTGCGGCAAAGCATCGCAGGCACTTGCGGCAAAGCATCGCAGGCAAAAGGACTTTCCCATACCGGGTCTGGCAGTAAATACACCAATCCCCCGGATATCCTTGAGATAATTCAGACGGTTAGTCATTTCGGTAAAGTCCCTGGAAATGAAGTGGTCTTTTTCCTTCAGCTGCTGTTTGTCAAAAGGGTTGAAGGTAAGTCCGTAGTAGGAGTTATACATCAGGCATCACCTCCGGCTTTTGAATAGTCGATTACCGGAAGATTGTTCCTCTTGGTGTGGCAGTTGTCATTGCGGTTGGTCTGACGGATGGGGAACTTCTTATCATCCAACAGGATGTAGGCAGAAGTCATGTCATCCGGGAGATAGCGGATATCCACCTTTGCAGAGATGAACTGCATGGGAACATCATAGCAGACCTTGTCAATGGTAATGGTGGAATCCTTACGAACCTTGCGTGTGATACGGTTGTAAAAACAGTCATCCAGCCACTGCCTGGACTGTGGTTTGCGGGGATGGTCTTTGGAAGCCCGATAGCGTTCCAGGGGAATGCCATCAATGCCCCGGTGGAAGGTGGTATTGTAGGAGCGCATATAATCTTTGAGCATCCCGTTGAACTGTGACAGGGAAGTAATGGAGCTGATGTCCAGTGTATAGAGCCAGCGTTCCTTAAGTGTGCGGAAATGCCGTTCCACCTTTTATCCGAATGTTCAGATAAAAAATTTTATACGAAGCTTTTTATTATCCGCATCTTTTCTGAAAAGTATTGATTTTATAGCAGATTTATGAAAAAAGATGCGGATAAAAAAACTACTCCAGACCAAACAGCCTACGGATTTCAGCCTCTTTTCCTTCCCAGATTTTCTCGGTTTCCTCTTCATCTGGCTGTCCCTTTGAAAGTGCCTCTCTCATCTGTTCGATAGAAGGGATCGCATAGATTTTAGTAGTTTCTGAACTGGCATGGCCTAATATCGCAGATACCAATTCCAACGGTACGCCATCACGGTATAAACCGGTTGCCCTTGTGCGACGCAGCATATGTGGATATGTTTTGTCCGGTAATGAGGGATGTTCTTTTCGGACACTGTCACCATATTTTTTTACGATACGTTCCACATTTCTCTGCGACATATGATTTATCTTACCGTGGATTATTGTGTAAAACAGTGGTGTATCAGGTGATGCATCAGGTTCGTGATAGTGGAGAACATAGTCCTTTACCAGATCTGCACACTTTTTATTCAAAACGATTGACCTGGTTTTCTTCCCTTTTAGCAGGGCCAGAAGAACACGGTCTCTTCTTCCGATCTTTGTATTTTCCGGCTCAGCTAAAAAAGCTTTTAAGTCTTCTTTTTCTATGACCGGTCTTTGAAGTTTTGGGGTTTTGAGAAGCGGAACTTTTTGTACTGCCATATAAATCTGCATCAGGCCGATGTCACCATCGGAAACATACTTCAGATATGATTTCAGTGCAGCAAGACGTTGGTTTACCGTACTGTTTGCAAGTTTTTGTGTTTCCTGGAGATACTGCGAATAAGATAACACAAACTCATAAGTACAGTCTGAAAAGCAGAACTGCATCACTTTCATTCCCTTTACATCTGTTACATATTTATAGAAGGAAGACAGAGAGATTCGGTAGGCCTTTATCGTATCTTGGCTCCGCTGTTCCTGGCTTTTTAAAAAGATATCAAGGAAGTCTTTTGTTTTCGAAAAGAACAGATCTGCGAATTCCGGTTTCTTACTCATAGGAAGGAACCTCCGGGATTACATCATCCGCAATCGTATCTTTCTTTTCGATTATTTTGTATGCTTCTTTTACAAGATAATAGTAATAAAAAGTTTCATTTGTACTCTTATGTCCGAGATAACGGCTGAGATATGGCATCATGACCTGCAGATCCACACCAGCCTCTGCCCAGAGGTTCATTCGTGAAACAACATAGGAGAAGCGAAAATCATGTATGGTCGGCTTATTGCTACATTTCGCATAAGGAGTTTTATTCCAGAAACGGTTAAAAACACTGTCAACTGTGGTATTCGGTAAAGATTTTTCCGGGTTCATTCCCGGAAAAAACCATTTTGATTCTTTTCCTAAAGTATCTGTCAAATGGGAATGATACTGCCTTGTGCTTTCAAGCAGGTCATCCGGAAGATAAACCAGCCGGTCCTTGTTTCCTTTTGAATCCAGAATCGTTAGCGTTCCTGTTTCAAGATCTACATTTTCTGTCAGTATCCCTGCCGCTTCTGCATTACGAAGTCCACAGCATAAGTACCAGCGGAACAAAAGACGATACTCATTGGCAAGCCGGTGTAGATAAGCCGGTCTGTTATCAGGTGGAAAGTAAGAATCTACTTCTGAAAAAAAACTGACAAGTTCCTCTGCTTCAAATATATGAGGCAGAGCCCTTTTGAAATGGCAAAAATCATGGGGAATATATACATTGATTCCGCATGTAGCCATAAATATAAGAAGTTGTCGTACACAGGAAATCCGTTTGCCATGATTGAAGGAACCTTCTGTTTCACTGCGTTCCATCCA
>SFQZ01000081.1 GCA_004562915.1 bacterium | reverse complement strand
GGACATGATAATGGATCCTTTCTTTCATACTGGTTTAAGTATATCAGATTCATTAAAATCTGTCCGAAAAAGTGTCTTAATTTATGAGACCATTATATTCAAATCATCTGGTTTATCTGCCGGAGTAAAGGTGCAGAGACGATTATTTTAGATGAGCCGGACGTTTATATGCATCCGGATCTGCAGATTCGTTTATTACATATGGTTCAAGGGATTAGTAAACAGGTGATTATTGCCACACATTCTGTAGAGATTATTTCAGAAGTATCGCCCAAATATATTGTTATGGTTGATAAAAATAGTCGTCAGATGCAGTATGCGAATAATTTAAAAGCAGTACAAAATATTGTAGATAATATAGGAGGTGTGCAAAATCTCGCTCTGATTCGTATTGGTTTGAGGAAAAAATGTCTGTTTGTGGAAGGAAAGGATATTAAAATACTTTCTAAATTATATGAGATTGCGTATCCGGAAAAAGAAAATATTTTCCAGTCACTTCCTGTGATTGAGTTACATGGTTTTACAAATTTACCGGAAGCATTTGGTGCATCAAATTTATTTTATCAGGAAACAAAAGGTCAGATTGAAAGTATTTGTATCCTTGACAGAGATTATTATCCGGATGCTGTGCTATCAGATAAATATAAAAAAGCAGAAGAAAACCATTTGATTTTGCATATATGGAGTAAGAAAGAAATTGAGAATTATCTTCTTGTACCGAAAGCGATTTTTAGAATTACGGGAAAAACGGAAGAGGAATATGATGTATTCCTTAAAGGAATCGATGATTTGCTTGAAGAAGAAAAAGATAGTATTACAGATCAATTAGCCCAACATATTTTTGAAGCTGATCGGAGTAAATCTATGTCCACATGTAATGAAGAAGCACGCAGAGTGATGAAAAAACGTTGGATAACGCTGGAAGACAAGTTGTCAATGGTATCCGGAAAATACATGATAAAGAAGATTGATGATTGGCTGAAGCGAATATATCATGTGAGTTGTTCAAGAACGGTAATTATGAGTCATTTGAAATCGGATGAAATTAGTAGAGAAATACGGGATGTATTTGACAAAATGGTATGATTATGAATGCTGCAAATGAAAACTAATTTGTGAAGAATATAACTAATGGTTGTGTAATTACTACCGATAGACGGAAAGAATCATTTTATTCGGCGGATTCCTGTTGAAATGCAGATAAGGGCAGGAAAATTAACATCTCCTGCCCTTTATAACTTTTGGATTTACCGGTTCATTTTGTTCAGCTGAATCTCGCCGCAGGCGATCTTCTCACCGGAATTTCCGGATGGCTGGCTGTTAAAATCATCCGGCATATTGTGGACGACAACTGTGTGGCCCACAACTTCATCGGGATGAAAGCGGTCTGTATAAAAGATCATTAGTGCTTTACCATGATTGACAAAGAGGGGAGGCATATCTCCTGCATGATTGGGATGTTCACAGTTTCCGGGATTGTAGTGAAGTCCTGTTTTCCCAAAGGGGTCACTGTCTGACGGCAGGCAGCGATTTCCGGCATGAATATGAAATCCCAGGATTACATCCTGACAGGGAGCTTCCGATTGGGGCAGTTCTTCTATTTCCGCAACTACCAAAGTACCGTCCCAAAGCGGATAGAAATATACGCTTCCTTTGATTTCCGGGTAACTTCCGCTGCCATGAATAAAAGCATACGATTCCGGTACCATTTCCATAATTGTACTGAGAGCATCATATAATTTCTGATTCATGATTCGTTACACTCACATTCATTTTCACATTCGCAGGGAAATCTTGTGACACCGGTGTCGTAACTCGGATTAAAAGCATAGAAGTTTTTGGAATTTAGCTGATCCTGCACAGATTGAAGCGCTTCTCCGAAACGTTGGAAATGCACGATTTCTCTTTGTCTGAGAAAACGGATCGGGTCTGCGATTTCCGGCATATCTTTTACGACACGCAGAATATTATCATATGTGCTTCGGGCTTTCTGTTCTGCAGCCAGACTTTCAAATAAATCCGTGATAGGGTCTCCTTTACTCTGAAATTCGCAGGCATTGAAAGGGATTCCGCCTGCGGCCTGGGGCCAGATACCTACCGTATGGTCGATATAATACGCACTGAATCCGGAATTTTCAATTTCTTCCATCGTAAGATCAGCCGTCAGCTGATGGACAATGGTTGCCACCATTTCCAGGTGAGCCAGCTCTTCTGTGCCTACATCCGTCAGTACAGCCATGCAGACACGGTTGGGAGCTGCGAATCTCTGTGACAGGTAACGCATGGAAGCTCCGATCTCACCGTCGGGCCCTCCATATTGACTGATGATTAATTTTGCAATATCCGCATTGGGTTCTGTGATATTAACGGGATATTCTAATCTTTTTTCATAGATCCACATTTACTTTCAGCACCTCCTTTTCCTTTCCATTTCCCATGGCCAGGGCTGCATCATCCAGTCCCAGCGGTCACTGTGGGTATTGTCTATCGTATCCATGGTCAATGGTCCATATTGACGGGAATACTCATTCATAGAATCCCGGCGGACGCAGGCGTTTTTATGGTAATATGCCTGGGCTTCCATATCGTCAGGATGCGTATCAAGATAAAGGAGCATGTCATAAGCGGCAAAGCTGGACTGATTGATCAGATCCATGAGTTTTTGTCGGGAATTATCATCTGTGCGGCAGGAACATTCACAATTACAGCTGCAGTTTAGCAATGACATCCGCCCCCTTTCCCACAAAACGGTTTGCAAAGTTCGGGGAATATAGTTCCCATGGAGAGCCCTTTTTGAAGGCTATACGTTTTCCAGTGCATCTGAGAGGGTACATACCCCATACCAATGGGCAGATCACCCCAGTGTATCTGACCGGCAGAAGGCATCTGATCTTCTGAACTCATCCACCGTTCGGTGGAATCCTGGCATCTACGTTGTGGATTCATATCTGAAAGATTTGTTCTTGCATAACTGTTTTTTGTATTGACAGAACAACCATTTCGGCGTCCGGGATTATTTTTGCAGGGCATCCGGTTATTGTCCATTCGGCATCCGTCCATACGACGGTTATCCATTTGGCAGTTTCCCATTTGTAATCCTTCCTTTCAAGAATCATTTCTGTTTATCATATGGGAAAAATACCAGAATGGTTCAAGAAAAGGTTTTTTTATTTCTGGAAAGGTGCTATACTTTAGGATAAAGTGGGAGTTAAGAATAAGAAATGAGGTATTTGCATGCAGAAAAGTGTAAGTCAAAAGCAAAAAAAGGAGCGTAAAAAAGCAGATTATTACGATTATAACCTGCTGGCTGCGGTTATTCTGCTTATTTGCTTTGGATTGATTATGCTCTATAGTACAAGTGCCTATGAGGCACAGCTGAAGTTTAACGGAGATGATATGTATTATTTCCGACGTCAGGCGTTGATCAGTGCTGCATCGATCCTATTTGCGGTTATCATATCCAGATGGGATTATCATCTTTTGATTCCTGTGTCAGGTCTTGCTTATGTGGTATCCTTTATTTTGATGGCGATGGTTTATTTTACTCCTTTTGGGGTATCTGCATATGGTTCCAAGCGTTGGCTGAGACTGGCGGGGATACAGTTCCAGCCTTCTGAGATTGCGAAGATTGCAGTGATTATTTACCTGCCGGTGGTGATTATCAAGATGGGGAGGCAGGTTAAAACATTGAAAGCAGTGATAGTGCTTTTGATTCTTGGTGCGATTCAGGGAGGGGCTGCATTTATTCTTACTGATAATCTGAGTACAGGTATTATCATTGGAGGGATTGCTGTGATGATGATTTTTATTGCCCATCCAAAGACAAAACCGTTTGTTCTGACGGCAGCAGGTGTGACAGCAGCAGTCGGAGCGGTTGTGATTTATATGGGACAGACAATGACCACCAGTGATAATTTCCGAATTCGAAGAATTCTTGCCTGGCTTCATCCGGAGGAAAATATGTCATCGGGCGGTTATCAGGTAATGCAGGCTTTATATGCAATCGGAAGCGGAGGATTTTTTGGCAAAGGACTGGGAAACAGCGCACAGAAACTGGGAACGATACCGGAAGCTCAGAACGATATGATCTTCTCCATCGTATGTGAAGAGTTGGGAGTATTCGGAGCGCTTCTTCTTTTTCTCATGTTTGGATATCTGCTGTACAGACTGTTTTTCATAGCCCAGAATGCACCTGATCTTTACGGAACGCTGATCGTCAGCGGTATTTTTGTACATATTGCACTGCAGGTTATTTTGAATATCTGTGTTGTGATCAATCTGTTGCCTACTACGGGAATTACATTGCCATTTGTAAGCTATGGAGGCACTTCGATTCTGTTTTTGATGACAGAGATGGGAATTGCGCTCAGTGTTTCCCGGCAGATTCGATTTAAAAATCAGGATGATTTTTCGTAATGGGTTGACAAATGATTTTATAATATATATACTTCGATACAACAGATATTTTATCGACATTCTTTAAAAGGAGACAAAGGGAAGATATGTTAGAGAAGATTAGAGAAATTATTGCAGAGCAGTTGAACTGCGAAGAGGAGACCATCGGAATGGATACCTCTTTTAAGGATGATCTGGGAGCTGATTCTTTGGATTTGTTTGAGCTGGTTATGGCTTTGGAAGAAGAGTACGGTCTTGAGATTCCGGCAGAAGAGCTGACTGATATGGAGACAGTTGGAGACGTGATTGAATATTTGAGAAACAAGGGTGTGGAGGATTAATTCCACACCTTCTTTATGACAGATAACGATAGAAACAGGAGCGAGAAAATGAGTACAGTAAAAACAAGATTTGCACCGAGCCCAACAGGAAGAATGCATGTTGGTAATCTGAGAACCGCATTATATGCATATCTGATCGCAAAACATGAAGACGGAAAATTCATGCTGCGTATCGAGGATACGGATCAGGAACGTTTTATGGAAGGAGCTTTGGATATTATCTATCGGACTCTGGAAAAAACAGGTCTGGTTCATGATGAGGGTCCGGATAAAGACGGTGGCGTTGGTCCATATGTGCAGAGTGAACGTCAGGCACAGGGACTTTATCTGAAATATGCAAAGCAGTTGATCGATCAGGGAGACGCATATTACTGCTTCTGTGACAAAGAGAGATTGGAGAGCCTGAAGACAGAAGTCGCAGGAAAAGAGATCACGATCTATGATAAGCATTGTCTGCATCTGTCAAAAGAGGAGATTGAGGAGAATCTGGCTGCAGGAAAGCCATATGTCATCCGTATCAATATGCCGACAGAAGGCGTGACCACATTCCATGATGAACTGTACGGAGATATTACCGTTGAGAATAATGAACTGGATGATATGATTCTGATCAAATCCGATGGATATCCTACCTATAATTTTGCTAATGTTATTGACGATCATCTGATGGGTATTACTCATGTGGTAAGAGGAAATGAATATCTTTCTTCCGCACCAAAGTATAATCGTCTTTATGAAGCATTTGGCTGGGAAGTGCCAAAGTATGTACATTGTCCGCTGATCACGAATGAGGATCATCAGAAACTGTCCAAACGCTGCGGTCATTCTTCCTATGAAGATCTGATCGAACAGGGATTTCTTTCAGAAGCCATTGTCAACTTTGTTGCATTGCTGGGTTGGAGTCCGGCATCCGACGAAGAAATCTTTTCTCTGGAAGAACTGGTAAAAGAGTTTGATTATCACAGAATCAGCAAATCACCGGCAGTATTTGACATGGTAAAACTTCGTTGGATGAACGGAGAATACATGAAAAAGATGGATGATGATACGTTTTATGAGATGGCATTGCCATATCTGAAAGAAGTCATCACAAAGGATCTGGATTTCCATAAGATCGCCGCTATGGTGAAAACGAGAATCGAGGTTTTCCCGGATATCAAAGATCATGTGGATTTCTTTGAAAAAGTTCCGGAGTACGATGCATCCATGTATGTACACAAAAAAATGAAAACAACGCAGGAGACTTCCCTTCAGGTATTGAAAGAAGTGACCCCGCTTCTTCAGACTCAGGAGGATTTCAGTAATGATGCATTGTTTGAGATGCTTTCCGCATACGCAAAAGAACATGGATATAAAGTCGGATATGTGATGTGGCCGATTCGTACGGCTCTTTCAGGAAAACAGATGACTCCTGCAGGAGCTACGGAGATTCTGGAAGTGCTTGGTAAGGAAGAAAGCCTTGTAAGAATCCAGACAGCGATTGAAAAACTGAGCTGATACAAAGTTATGTAAACGGGAAAAGTCAGCCTTGGGCTGAGGATTGAGAAATAGATGAATTTTAATAAAGAACAACAACAGGCAGTGTCTCATAAAGATGGGGCACTGCTGGTTCTTGCCGGGCCGGGTTCCGGGAAGACGGCGGTAATTACCTATCGCACACAAAAACTGATCACGGAATACCAGGTGGCTCCCTCGTCCATTTTGGTGGTTACTTTTACAAAAGCGGCTGCCAGACAGATGAGGGAGCGCTTTTTGTGCCTTACAGGGGAAAGCTCTACACAGGTAACTTTTGGTACATTTCACGGAGTGTTTTATGGAATCCTCCGTCAGGCTTACGGAATTACTTCGGCCAATATCGCCAGTGAAGATGACAGATACAAGATTCTGAGAGAAGTGATCCAGAATACATCTATGGATGTGGACGATGAAAATGATCTGCTGGAATCTTTGAATCGGGAGATCAGTACTGTGAAAAATGAGCGTATTCCGCTGACGCATTATTATTCTGCCAGCTGTCCGGATGAAGAGTTCAGAAGAATCTATGAATCATATGAACAAAAACTTCATAGTCAGAGACTTCTGGACTTTGATGATCTGATGGTATATTGTTACAGGCTGTTCCAGAAACATCCGGATATTCTGGCAGCATGGCAGAAAAAGTTCCGGTATATTTTGATTGATGAGTTTCAGGATGTGAATCAGCTGCAGTATGATATCATGAAGCTTCTGGCACTGCCGGAAAATAATTTGTTTCTGGTAGGAGATGATGATCAGTCGATTTATCGTTTCCGGGGAGCGAAACCCGAGATTATGCTCCATGTACCAAAAGATTATCCGGGGATGAAACAGATCGTATTGAAACAGAATTATCGCTGTAGTGGAGAAATCGTGGAAAAATCTCAGAATCTGATCCGCTGGAATGATACCCGTTTTGAAAAACAGCTTCGGACAGAAAATCCGCCGGGTAAGAAGATTGAGATCCGTTCCTTTGAAAATGAGAGCGATGAGACAACCTGGCTTGCCGGACAGATTCAGAAAGACGTCAGGGAGGGATGTCCTTATCGGGAGATCGCCGTTTTATTTCGAACCAATGTGGGGAGCAGGATGACGGTGGAACGGATGATGGAGTATAATTTTCCATTTACTATGCGCGATGTGCTGCCGAATCTGTATGAACACTGGCTGGCTAAAAATATGGTCTCCTATATGCGGCTGGCCATGGGAGGAAGACAGAGAAAAGATTTTCTTGCGATTATGAACAGACCAAACCGCTATCTGTCCCGGGAGGCATTTTATGAAAAGGAAATGCCGTTTGAGATTCTTTATCAGTATTATGAGGGAAAAGAATGGATGTGTGACCGGATCGAAAAGTTTGAGCATGATCTGAAAATGATGAAGAATATGACGCCGTATGCCGCTATCAATTATATCCGTTTTGGAATCGGATATGACGAGTATCTGAAAGAATATGCCCAATATCGGCGCATAAAAGTGGAAGAGCTATATGATATCCTCCGTGAGATTCAGGAAAGTTCCAAAGGCTATAAAACTTATCAGGAATGGTTTGACTATATGGAAGAGTATAAGGAAAAACTGAAAGAGCAGGCAGATCAGATCCGGCAGGAACGGGAGGCTGTAACCATTTCCACTCTTCACAGTGTAAAGGGGCTGGAATTTGACCGGGTCTACATTCTGGACGTAAATGAAGGAAGCATTCCTTATCATAAAGCAGTTCCGGATGCGGAGATGGAGGAAGAAAGAAGAATGTTCTATGTGGGCATGACGAGAGCCAGAAAAGAGCTTCATCTGTATTCTGTGAAAGAACGTTTCGGAAAAAAAATGGAACCATCCCGTTTTCTGGATGAAATTGAGGAAGCACCGGAAAGAAGGAAAGGAAACCCTGAAAATGGAAGAAAATAAAATTGTGATCGGATGGGTGCGATTATCGGAAGAAGAAAAACAGAACAATGGAGCGAACTATGCCAGTGTGACCGGACACGTACTTTTGGAACGATTGATGGAACAGGAATATGGAATTGTGCTTTCTGATGAAGAAGAACCGGTCAAAGCAGAAGTGGGAGGCAAACCCTATCTTAACCGGCACAGGGAACTACATTTTAATATCAGCCATTCCGGTGCATATGTGATCTGTGCGGTCGGAAAAACACCTTTGGGAATTGATATTCAATATCAAAAAAAAGGGGATCACCGACGGACAGGAAAACGGATCATGACACCGGAAGAATGGAAGCAATATGAGGTATCCGGTTTTCATGAGGAGGTCTTTTTTCAGTGCTGGACAAAAAAAGAAAGTTATCTCAAATATACGGGGGAGGGAATCCGCCGGGATATGAGAATGCTTACCTATGATAATTGCAGATTTTATGAACTGCAGCAGTGGCCGGAGTATTCTGCTGTGCTGTGTGTTTCTGAGACCTGGAACGGGAAAATAGAAATTTGTCCCTGTTCGTTCTAAATACCGGTTGTCCTCATATATTAGAGGTAAGAGGTGATGCAAATGGAACGGGAGGATGTGATCCGCCTGTTCCCGGGAACAATCCGGGAAATTCTACAACAGGCGGCCTGGGATGCAGACGCTTTGCAGGAGATTCGGCTGCGGACAGGAAAACCATTGATTTTGTGGCAGGATGGAGAGGAATATTTTGTGTCATCCCAGGGAATCCTTACCCGTCATCGCGAGATGGCCTATCTGGTAAAACAGGAAGAAATCAGAACAACGATGGAATATCTGGGTCAATATTCTCTATATGCCTATGAAGAGGAGCTGCGCCAGGGATTCCTTACGATACAGGGAGGGCATCGGGTTGGGGTGACCGGAAAAACAATTATAGAGGAACATCAGGTGAAGGGAGTGCGCCAGATTTCCTGTATCAATATTCGGTTTTCGCATGAGGTAAAAGGATGTGCGGATGCAGTACTTCCTTATGTACTGCAGGAGAAAGAAGTCTGTCATACACTGATTATCTCTCCGCCCCGTTGTGGAAAGACTACACTTTTGCGGGATCTGATCCGCCAGATTTCCGATGGAACGGATCAATTTCCGGGGTGTACAGTAGGCGTGGTAGATGAGAGATCAGAGATTGGCGGAAGCTATCAGGGAATTCCTCAAAATGATGTGGGAATCCGTACAGATCTTCTGGACTGTTGTCCAAAATCAGAAGGAATGATGATGCTGCTTCGGTCCATGTCACCGTCTGTAATTGCTGTAGACGAGATTGGAAATTATGAAGATATTGATGCCATAGAAATGACACTTAACAGTGGATGCAAACTGCTTGCAACCGTACATGGTAGTTCCATAGAGGAAATACAGAAAAAACCTCTTTTGGAACGTTTGATAAAAGAACACGTTTTCCAGCGTTACATTGTTCTGCAAAACAAAAAACAGCAGATTGCCGGAAAAATCTCACAGATTTATGACGGAAGAGGAACCTGTCTGTATCAGAGAGAGCGAGGATATGCAGAATGATCAAGCTGGTTGGCGCTGTTCTTTTATTATTTTCCTGTTCCGGTCTCGGATTCTTTAAGAGTCGTCAGTATCAGGGCAGAGTTATGCAGCTGGAGGAACTGATCCACATCACAGGATTTTTGATAGGAGAAATTTCTTTTGCGGTAAGTACACTTCCGGAGGCCATGGAAAGAATCAGTGAAAAGACAGAAACTCCTTTTGATGAGTTTTTGTATGTTCTGGCGGAGAGAATGAGAATGTATTCCGGTGAGAATTTTTCACGTATTCTGAATGAACTGATAAAAGAAAAGCTAAATACCTCTTTTTTAAAAAAAGAAGATCTGGATGAGTTTTACCAGGCTGTATGTAATCTGGGATATTTGGATAAGGAAATGCAGATTCACATTTTAGAGCAATACAGGAAAGAGCAGGAAGAAAAAATCAGAAGACTTAGAATGCAGCTGCCGGAGAAAATGAAATTGTGTCGCAGTCTTGGAATCATGGCTGGAATTTTTCTTCCGTGAATATAAAGGAGGGGAGGCGGTTTTGGAGGTTGGACTTATATTCAAAATCGGTGCAGTGGGGATTCTGGTATCGGTACTGAGCCAGGTTTTGAAACACAGCGGAAGGGATGAACAGGCATTTTTGACCAGTCTGGCAGGCCTTGTGCTGGTATTATTCTGGGTATTGCCTTATATTTATGAACTGTTTGAAACTATAAAAAAATTATTTTCATTATAAGGAGTCCATATGGAGATTATCCGTATATCAGTGGTGGGAATTGCAGGAGTTTTTCTGGCAATTCTGCTAAAACAGGTACGGCCGGAGTATTCTTTGTATATTACGATGGCAGCCGGTGTTGCAATTTTATTCTACTCAGCAGGAAAATTGTCGTATCTTCTATCTTCTTTAAGAAAAATACAGCAGTATGTTCCCGTGGATGCAGCGTATATGACAATATTGCTGAAAATGATAGGGATTACATACATCGGTCAGTTTTGTGCAGGAATCTGTAAGGATGCCGGATATTCCGCTGTTGCGGGGCAAATTGAGATCTTTGGAAGATTGGCTGTGCTGGCAGTAAGTATGCCTGTCCTTACGGCACTTTTGGAGACGATACATGAATTTCTTGCTTAATAGAAAGAAAATGTGTAAAAAGAATATCCATGTAAGAAGAATAGGCATCCTGGCAGGATTTATTTTTCTGATCTGTAGTCAGAAGGAAGTGTGTTTCGCCTCACAAAATGACGATTCACAGTTGCTGGATTCGAAAACAACCGATTCCGACAGTGAAGAAGAACAGATTGAACAGGATATATTGGAGGATCTGGATCTGGAAGATGTGGATCAGACGGTGGAAGAGATTACCGGGGGGCAGATTTCTCTTGCGGATATGGTAAAGAAACTGATAAAAGGCGGACAGGTATTTGAGTGGGATACCTGGTCGGATGCAGCAGCAGAGGCTGTTCGGGAAGCATTGGGAATCCGTAAAAAAGCATGGACACATATTTTACTTCTTGTGTTGCTTTCGGCAGTTCTTACCAATATAGCTGCAGTATTTGATAATCAGCAGGTGGGCGAAACGTCGTTCTATGTTATTTATCTGTTTCTGTTTGTAATCCTGTTGAAGAGTTTTGCAGAGTTCAGTGATCAGATCAGCCGGACGCTTTTAGGGATCACAGAGTTTATGAGGGCACTTCTCCCTTCTTATTATCTGGTTCTTTCCGCATCCGTAGGCGTATCGACCGCCGGGATTTTTTATCAGGCGATCATCATCCTCATTTATCTTGCGGAAAATGTGCTCCTTAAATTCCTTCTTCCCGGAATCCGTGTTTACCTTTTGGTGGCGCTGATCAATGAACTGACAGGAGAACAGTTCCTTTCTAAAATGACGGAACTTCTGGAAGACGGTATCCTGTGGGCTATGAAGACGATCATAGGTGTTGTAGTGGGGATCCAGTTGATACAAAGATTAGTATCACCGGCTGTGGATGCTCTCCGTCAGACGGTAATCGGAAAAACTGCGGGAGCTATACCGGGGATTGGAAATATTTTCAGAGGTATTACGGAGATGGTACTGGGCTCTGCCATACTGATCAAAAACTGTCTCGGAGCGGCAGCAGTGGTCATTTTATTATTGGCTGCTGTACCACCGATCATAAAACTGGGGATTTCCGCTCTATTTTATCAGTTTGCTGCTGCATGCGTGCAGCCGGTGGCAGATAAACGAATGGTAGGATGTCTCCATGCAATGGGAGAGAGTATAGGGATGCTTTTAAAGCTGCTTTTGGCAGTAGAACTTTTATTTTTGTTGACGATTGCCATATTGGCCGGTTCGCTGGGATAGGAGGCAAAGATGGAGTGGATCAGTCTGTGGATTCAGAATCTGGCATTTTTCTTTGTGTTTTTATCCGCAATCATGAATTTCCTTCCAAAAGGAGAGGAAAAGAAATATATCCGTTTTTTTATGGGGATGCTTTTGATTCTTGTGCTTATAAAGCCGCTGCTTCAGCTGGGAGATTTGGAAGAAGTCATTAATCAGAAGGTATTGTCCGGTTCTATCGAAGAGTCTTTTGAAGAAATGATGAGAGAGACCGGGCAGCAGGAGATTACAGGAACGGATTATGTAAAAAATGCCTGTGAGCGCAAGATGAAAGAACAGATAGAGCAGCTGATGCAGGAATATGGTTATGAAATAAAAACGTGCAAGATCACTTTCTTTGATGGTGATGTTCTGGAACTTCAGGATATCAGCATGAGTGTGAAAGAGAAGGAGACTCCGGACGGTTCAGATGAAAACAGGATGTCTGATCAGGAGAAGTTTTTAAAAAATAAGCTTGAGGAAGTCTATAAAATCCCTGAGGGGAATATAAATATAAGTATACAGGGGTAACGTATGAAAGACAGAATCATTGCCATATGCAGGAAGATGAAACGGGAACAGTGGATTGTCTGCGGACTGGCAGGGCTGTTGCTCTTGGTGATAGCCACTCCGGTGAAAAAGACAGATTCCGGTGAAAGTTCCGATGAAAAGGCGGACCGTCAGGATACAGCCGGTGTAGAACAGCAGGTGACAGATATTCGCCGGGAATATGAGCAGCAGCTTACGGAAGCTCTTTCTCAGGTAGAAGGAGTGGGGGAGGTGAATGTTACCGTTACGATGGAGTCTACAGGAAAAAAGATTGTGGAAAAAGACAATCCTCAGGATGAACAGACATCAAGTCAGAAAGACAGTGAAGGATCTGAGAGCAATACCCAATCTTCCAGTACTCAGGAGACTACAGTTTATGCGGAGACCGAAGATGGAAGTCAGACACCCTATATTTCATCAGAGACCTATCCGGAGATTCGGGGAGTGCTTGTGGTGGCCAAGGGTGGCGGCGATCCTGTGATCGTACAGCAGATACAGGAGGCAGTGATGGCTTTATTTCATGTGGATGCCCATAAAATTAAAGTATTGAAAATGAAGTGAGGAGAGAATTGGTGAAAAAAATATTCAAAAAGAATCAGATTATCATTACAGCACTGGCAGTTATGATTGCGGCAGCTGGGTATATCAGCTATTCGGACTCCAAACTGAAGACAACAGATACTTCCTCAAAAACCGGATCTGAGAAGACACAGGAAACAGATTCCACTGTAGATATGGACAGTGTACTGCAGGATATAGAAAGTCTTGATATGGATATTACAGATGAGACGGTGGCTTCCTCCGAAGATAATGATAGTACGGAAACGACCGATACTTCACTGGATACTCCGGGAGAAGCCGTTCTTACCGGTGCCTCTACATATATGGCGCAGGCAAAGATCAACAGAGAACAGATACGGTCTCAGAATAAAGAGACACTGCTGGAGATCATCAACAATTCACAGCTTTCTGAGGAAGAAAGACAGAGCGCAATTGCCAGCATGGTATCCATGACTGAGATGGTGGAAAAAGAAGCAGCAGCAGAACTTCTTCTGGAAGCAAAAGGATTTCCGGATGTGGTAGTTAATCTGACGGGGGAGACTGTGGATGTAGTAGTACCCAGCACCAGCGTGGATGATGCAAGCAGGGCGCAGATTGAAGATATTGTAAAACGAAAGACCGGAATTGCTGCGGAAAATATAGTGATCTCTCCGATGAGCGGAGAAGATATTCAGGAGGATGCGGAGAAGTAATACTTTTTGATTTGCGTGTAGATAAACAGTAATGAGGCAGATGATAGAATACCCTATGGAACAATATCAGGCGCATATCCCCAAGGACATTGTTTTATAGGGTATTCTACCATCTGCCCATTTACTTTATTGGCTATACAAATTAAATCGAATACAGAACCATGGGCGTGGGATTTTACATATTTGACATCCCATGATTATTTTGATACAGTACAACCAATACATAACATCTTTGTTCGGTGATTAAAAGGCTGAATAAATACGATACATAGGAGGAGTGTATGGAGCGTGAAATTGATCTGAAAGAAATATCAGATGGAAAATTATATGATGCAAACGATATGGTAAAGGTTGGATGTGATGACTGTAAAGGATGCTCTTCCTGTTGCCGGGGAATGGGAGAATCTATTTTGTTGGATCCTATGGATATTTATCGTCTTACCGTCCATCTGGAATGTACTTTTGAGCAGCTTCTTGAGACTTGTATCGAACTTCAAGTGGTGGATGGAATGATTCTGCCTAATATGAAAATGGTGGGAAAAGACGAGAGTTGTGCGTTTTTAAATGAAAACGGACGCTGTAATATTCATGCGATCCGACCGGGAATCTGCAGGCTTTTTCCATTGGGGAGATGCTATGAGGAGGGAAGTTTTCGATATTTCCTTCAGACCCATGAATGTAAAAAAGAATTGAAAACCAAGGTCAAAATAAAAAAATGGCTGGATACACCAAATCTGAAGCAATATGAGGAATATATTTGCCGATGGCATTATTTCCGGAAAGATGTGCAGAAGATCCTGAAAGATCTCAGCCAGGAAATGCTGGTGAAAAAAATCAATATGTATGTGTTGGAACAGTTTTTTCAGAAACCCTATGATGGAAATAAAGATTTTTATGAACAATTCGATATCCGGCTGAAGCTGGCAAAGCGGTATGTGGGAATAGCAGGATAAAGACAGGAGAAAATATTATGGAATATCAGTGGGTCAGATCAAACAGAAAAACGACAGCCATACAGATCAATGAAAAGGGAGATATCATCGTACGTTCCCCCTATTCTGTTTCCAGACGAAAAGTGGAACAGATGCTGAGAGAAAAGCAGGATTGGATCGAAAAACATCAAAAAGCAATAAAAGAAAAGGAAAATAGCCGTCGTGAGATTACTGAGCAGGAACGCAGGGAAGGAATAGAACGGGCAAAGCAGATTCTTCCGGCACGAATTCAGTATTACGCTAAGATTATGGGAGTGACTTATGGGAAAGTCACTTTGAGGGAACAAAAGACCAGATGGGGAAGCTGCAGCAGTAAAGGAAATCTGAATTTTAACTGGAAACTTGCGCTGATGCCGGATGAAATACTGGATTATGTGGTGGTACATGAGCTGGCACATCGGATGGAGATGAATCATTCGGACAAGTTCTGGAAAATAGTAGAGAATGTGCTGCCGGATTACCGGGAACGGAGAAAATGGCTGAAGGAATGCAGATTGTGACGAAATCCCTTGACAGTCCAAAACAACCTATACTAAAATAGCTAAAGTGTTTTGTATTATGTAATCTATGGAGGTCTTTCAAGTGGCTGATTTTACAAATGAAATAAAGAAAAGACGAACATTTGCAATTATTTCCCATCCGGATGCAGGTAAAACGACTCTGACAGAGAAGTTTTTGCTTTACGGCGGTGCAATCAATCTGGCCGGTAGCGTAAAAGGAAAGGCGACGGCCCGTCACGCTGTTTCAGACTGGATGGAGATCGAAAAGGAGAGAGGTATTTCCGTTACTTCTTCCGTATTGCAGTTTAATTATGACGGATATTGTATCAATATTCTGGATACACCGGGACACCAGGACTTTTCGGAGGATACCTACCGTACGTTGATGGCTGCTGATTCGGCTGTGATGGTGATTGATGCGTCAAAAGGTGTGGAGGCACAGACAAGAAAACTTTTTAAAGTATGTGCGATGCGTCATATCCCGATCTTTACATTTATCAATAAAATGGACCGGGATGCCAATGATACCTTTGAATTGCTTGACGATATCGAAAAGGAGCTGGGAATCCCTACCTGTCCCATCAACTGGCCTATTGGTTCCGGAAAGGCATTTCGTGGTGTTTATGACAGAAATACACAGAAAGTCCTTACATTTTCCGATACTATGAAGGGAACCAAAGAGGGTCATATCGAGGAAGTAGATGTCAATGATGATGCCGGAATGGATGCCATCATGACTTCTGACCAGAAAGAACAGCTTCTGGAGGAAATAGAACTTCTGGATGGTGCCAGTGCAGAATTTGATATTGAGGAAGTAAGCTGCGGCAAGCTCTCACCGGTATTTTTTGGATCAGCATTGACAAACTTTGGTGTGGAGACGTTTCTGCAGCATTTTCTGCAGATGACCACTTCTCCGCTGCCGAGAATGGCAGACTGCGGAGTGATCGATCCTATGTCGGAGGATTTTTCAGCATTTGTTTTCAAAATACAGGCGAATATGAATAAGGCTCACAGAGACCGTATTGCATTTATGAGAATCTGCTCCGGTAAGTTTGATGCCGGCATGGAGGTGTACCATGTGCAGGGAGATAAAAAAATGCGTCTTTCCCAGCCACAGCAGATGATGGCACAGGATCGTCATATTGTGGATGAGGCTTATGCCGGAGATATTATCGGGGTGTTTGATCCGGGTATTTTCTCCATTGGAGATACAGTCTGTGTTCCGGGAAAGAAGTTTGCTTATGAGGGAATCCCGACTTTTGCGCCGGAACATTTTGCAAGAGTACGTCTCCTTGACAGTATGAAGAGAAAACAGTTTGTAAAAGGTGTTAACCAGATTGCTCAGGAAGGTGCCATCCAGATTTTCCAGGAATATATGGGTGGTATGGAAGAAATCATTGTCGGTGTAGTTGGTGTTTTGCAGTTTGATGTGCTCAAATATCGTCTGGAAAATGAATATAATGTGGAAATCCGTCTTGAAAATCTGCCATATGAACATATCCGCTGGATTGTGAATAAAGAGGAAGTGGATGTGGAAAAACTGTCAGGAACTTCAGATATGAAAAAGGTCAAAGACATGCGTGGAAATCCGCTGCTTTTGTTTGTAAATTCCTGGAGTGTCGGAATGACACTGGACAGAAATAAAGGGCTGATACTGGAAGAGTTCAGTAAAAACTAAAGGAACCCCCTTTTAATTTCCGAATGTTTTTGGTATAATAAAACAAATAGGTTGTTCTTGACTTAGGAGGGTTATACTATGGCAGAAAATAAAAATGAAGCAAGAGATGCGTATACGATATATGACGATCAGACAATTGGAAAGGTACAGATTGCAGATGAAGTAGTAGCGATCATCGCCGGTCTGGCAGCCACAGAAGTGGAAGGAGTTGCATCCATGGCAGGAAATATCACCAATGATCTTGTTGGCAAGCTGGGGATGAAGAATCTGTCCAGAGGTGTAAAAGTAGATGTACTGGATAATGTTGTTTGTGTAGATTTGAAGTTGAATCTGTCATATGGATACAGTATACCGGAGACCTGTAAAAAAGTTCAGGAAAAGGTGAAAGCCTCTATTGAAAATATGACAGGACTTCAGGTGTCAGATGTAAATATCAGTATTTCCAGCGTAGAACTGGAAGAACAGAATTAATAAAACGTTGCAGAAGGTTAGGGGGGTCTGGCAGATAGACACCCCTTTTTCACTCTGTTAAGAAAAATGCGGAGGATAGCATGAATAGAAGAGAACTGAGAGAAAGTATTTTTCAATTGTTGTTTATGACAGAATTTAACCCGTCGGAGGAGATGGGAGAACAGAAAGAACTGTATCTGGATGGTATCGAAAATCTTCAGGAAAAAGATCAGGCATATATTCAGGAAAAGTTTGAGAAGATCAGAAATAAAATTCCGGAGATCGACGAGCTTTTGAATAAAGCAAGTAAGGGATGGAAGACAAGCCGGATGGGAAAAGTGGATCTTACAATTTTACGACTGGCTTCCTATGAAGTATTATTTGATGAAGATGTGCCGGGAAAAGTGGCGATCAATGAAGCGGTAGAATTGGCAAAGAAGTTCGGCGGTGATGAGTCACCAGCATTTATTAACGGAGTATTGGGAAAAGTAGCTGCCGGTGTGCAGTGACTTTATTCAGTGGGTTGGATATGGGAAGTGTATATTCTGTAGGTCAGGTCAACAATTATATTAAAAATATGTTTACCCAGGATTTTATGCTCAGTCGGATCTCAGTTCGCGGAGAAGTGAGTAACTGTAAGTATCATACGTCGGGTCATCTGTATTTTTCCCTGAAAGATACTACCGGTGCTATTTCCTGTGTTATGTTTGCGGGACAGAGAAAAGGGCTGGCTTTTTCCATGAAAAACGGAGATAAAGTTATTGTTACCGGAAGCGTCAGCGTATATGAGAGAGATGGAAAGTACCAGCTCTATGCAAAAGAAATATCGCTGGAAGGATCAGGTCTTTTATATGAAAGATTTTTAGCTCTGAAGAAAGAACTTGAAGAGATGGGGATGTTTTCTCCGGAGTATAAGCAGCCCATTCCCAAATATTGTAAAAGATTAGGTGTGGTTACAGCTCCTACAGGGGCTGCCATTCAGGATATTCGCAACATTTCTTACCGCAGAAATCCTTATATTGAGATTATTCTGTACCCTGCACTGGTACAGGGGGAAGGCGCTAAAGAAAGCATTGTAAAAGGAATCCGTGCACTGGATGAACTGGGTGTGGACGTTATGATTGTTGGAAGAGGCGGAGGGTCGATAGAAGATCTGTGGGCATTCAATGAAGAGGAAGTAGCAAGAGCTATCTTCAACTGTTCTACACCGATTATTTCAGCGGTAGGTCACGAGACGGATGTGACGATTGCAGATTATGTGGCAGATCTTCGTGCTCCGACACCGTCAGCAGCAGCAGAACTGGCAGTTTTTGATTTCCGGGCGCTGATGGAACAGTTTGATAACTATCGAAAACGTATGGATTTTTCCATGAACAGCCGCCTGATACTGCAAAAACAGAAATTACAGCATTATCAGACAAGAATCGGATATTTAAGCCCGGAGAATCTGATCCGTGACAAAAGAATGTATTTATTAAAAACAGAAGAAAAACTGCAGTATTTGATGGAACAGAAGATACAAAGAGAAAGACACAGGCTTGGGATCTATATTGAGAGGATGAAAGGGCTGTCTCCGCTGCAAAAACTGAATCAGGGATTTTCTTATGTGGAAGGAGAAGAGCTAAGAGCAGTGACAAAAGTGAATCAGGTCAAAGAAGGAGACATTTTAAATATCTATGTAAGTGACGGTCAGATTCGTGCAAAAGTAGAGCAGACAGAAGCAGGAGCAGATTTATGGAAAAAAAGGTAAAGAGTATTGAAGAGGCTTTTGAGGCTCTTGACGTGATCGTAGAACAGCTGGAGAGCGGGGATGCTTCTCTGGAAGAGGCTTTTTTGAATTATCAGAAAGGCATGGAGCTGTTAAAAGAGTGCAGCAGTAAAATCGATACAGTTGAAAAAAAAATGCAGCAGCTGAATGAAAATGGTGAGTTAAGTGAATTTTAATAAGGAACTGGAACAGAAGAAAAAAGAAATCGAATGTCTGATTGCCGGGTATCTTCCAAAAGAAGAAGGCTTTGCGAAAGAACTGGCACGGGCGATGAATTATAGCATGGAAGCGGGCGGAAAAAGACTGCGTCCGATTCTGATGGCTGAAACATATAGAATGTTCGGCGGAGAATCAAAGGTGATTGAGCCGTTTCTTGCCGCGATGGAGATGATACATACTTCATCGCTTATTCATGATGATCTGCCGGCGATAGACAATGATGAATACCGCAGGGGGAAGAAAACAACACATGCTGTGTATGGGGAAGCTGTCGGTGTGCTGAGCGGAGATGCCCTGCTGAACTACGCCTATGAAACGGCTTGCAGAGCATTTCTTCTGGAACCGGAGAACCAGCGGATCGGTCAGGCACTTCTTGTTCTGAGCAGAAAAACCGGTATTTACGGAATGTTGGGTGGTCAGAGCGTAGATGTGACGAATGAGGGAAAGCCTATCTCAAAAGAAATGCTTGACTATATTTATGAAAATAAAACATCGGCTCTTATTGAGGCTTCTATGATGGTAGGTGCGATTCTTGCCGGAGCTTCTCAGGATGAGGTGGAACGGATAGAAACCATAGGCAATCGGGTGGGACTGGCATTTCAGATTCGGGATGATATTCTGGATATTACCAGTACCATGGAAGAATTGGGGAAACCGGTTTTCAGCGATGAAAAGAACCATAAAGTTACTTATGTGACTCTTCGTGGACTTGATCAGGCTGCCGGAGATGTGGAGACGATTTCGGAGGAAGCGGTGAGTAGATTGGAAGAATTTCCGCAGAAAAATGAATTTTTGCAGGAACTGGTACGCTATCTGGTAAATCGTAAAAAATAAGGTACGTAATTAAAGGATGGGTTATTATGATATTAGACAGGATAAAAAAGCCAAATGATGTAAAGTCGCTGACATTGCCGGAGTGTGATGAACTGGCTGATGAAATACGGCAGTTTTTAATCCGGTCTCTCAGCGAAACAGGAGGTCATCTTGCCTCCAATCTTGGTGTGGTGGAGCTTACCATTGCTCTTCACAGAGTACTTCAGTTTCCGGAAGACAAACTGATCTGGGATGTGGGACATCAGGCGTATACACATAAGATTCTTACCGGAAGAAAAGAACAGTTTGCCACCTTGAGAAAAACAGGAGGGCTCAGCGGATTTCCGAAAAGAAATGAAAGTGCATGTGATGCATTTGATACAGGACACAGTTCTACATCCATTTCTGCGGGACTTGGTATGGTACAGGCGAGAGATCTGAAGGGGGAGGATTTTACGGTTGTATCCGTAATCGGTGACGGTGCGCTTACCGGTGGAATGGCTTATGAGGCATTGAACAATGCAGCTGAACTGAAGAAAAATTTTATTATTGTACTGAATGATAATGAGATGTCCATAACAAAAAATGTGGGCGGAATGTCTGCATATCTGGGAAATATCAGAACAGCAGCAGCTTATACGGAACTGAAAATGGAAGTGACGCAGGCATTAAAAAAGATACCAAAAGTCGGCGACGGAATGGTGGATGCCATTCACAAAACAAAGAGCAGTATCAAGCAGTTTGTGATCCCGGGGATGCTGTTTGAAAATATGGGGCTTACTTATCTGGGACCTGTGGACGGTCACAACATAGGGCAGATGATCCGGGTATTTCACGATGCAAAAAGAAAACAGGGACCGGTATTGGTACATGTACTTACACAAAAAGGAAAAGGATATGCACCGGCAGTGCGCCATCCGGCAAGATTTCATGGTGCCGGTCCTTTTGAGATTGAGACAGGACTTCCAAAATCGGGAGGGAAGGCTACTTATACGGATATTTTTTCGACGGTTATGAGAAAGTTCGGTGACAGAGAACCGGATGTGGTTGCGGTGTCTGCTGCTATGGTCCCGGGAACCGGACTGAAGCGATTTGGCAATATGTTCCCGGACAGACTGTTTGATGTGGGAATCGCTGAAGAACATGCAGTTACTTTTGCAGCAGGTCTGGCACTTGGAGGACTGCGTCCGGTAGTTGCTGTCTATTCTTCATTTTTACAAAGAGCGATGGATCAGATCCTTCATGATGTCTGTATGCAGAATCTGCCTGTAGTATTTGCG
>SFQZ01000306.1 GCA_004562915.1 bacterium | reverse complement strand
GTTAACCTTGCAGAGTTAGAACGTAGGACAGGGATTTCACGAGCCAAACTGCGAAGAATTAAAAAATCTGGCTTTATTGACCTTATAATGGTCTCATAAATTAAGACATTTTTTCGGACAGATTTTAATGAATCTGATATACTAAAATCAGTATGAAAGAGAGGATTCATTAGCATGTCCAGACAGAGAAGAAATTTTAGTGCCAAATTTAAATCAGACCTTGTAATTGAGTTACTTAAGGGCGAGAAAGATCTCAATACCCTGGCAACCGAAAATAACATCCAACCTAACCTGCTCCGCAACTGGAAGAAAGAGTTTCTGAACAATGCTTCTGTTGTGTTCGACGACAAGCGCGAGGATAACCTCAAGGAAAAGTTGACTGGCTCAAAAAAAAATCTGAAGAAATTTGTGGACCTGACTACGAGAGTAAGTTTAGTCCAAAACCTTTTGACGACTAAGGAAATTCCGGCTTCTATTGGCGCCAAACTGCTCGATATCAATCGCACGAGCATTTATTACAAGGGTACACCTGTATCAGAAGAGGAACTGTCCTGCAAAGAGATCATTGATCATCTCCATACGGATAATCCTACCTGGGGTGCAAGACAAATGTCTGCACAGTTGAAAGCCCGTGGTTATCACGTCGGTCGTCGCAAGGCGAGACGCTACATGAATGAGATGGACATTTATCCAATCTATCCAAAGATGAATCTTTCCAAACGGATGCAGCAGGCAAAAGTATGTCCTTATCTTCTTCGCAATGCAGTCATAGACAAGCCAAATCAGGCATGGTCTATTGACATTACCTATATTCCGATCAAGCGCGGATTTCTGTATCTGACGGCCGTGATTGACTGGCACAGCCGCTGTATTGTCGGCTGGGAAGTGGACGACACACTTGATACCAGAATGGTTATCAGCGCCCTGAAAAAAGCCTTCAAAGTGGCCAAACCACAGATTCTGAATTCTGATCAGGGTTGTCAATTTACAAGTCAGCTGTACATTGACTTTGTAAAGGAAAACGGTATCCGCCAAAGCATGGATGGAAAAAGCCGATGGGCAGACAACATCATGATTGAGCGTTGGTTCCGTAGCTTCAAATATGAAGAAGCCTATCTGACACAGTACAACAACATCAGAGAAGCCAGAGTTGCTATTGGTCAGTATATCCACACCTATAACTTTGAGCGGCGTCATTCTGCACTTGATTATCAGACACCGGCTGAATGCTACTATCCGGCGATGATGTTGCCATATGTAGCTTAGCTTAAATGGTTCTGGGGAGTGTTCCACTATTCTCCCCATGTTCCTTTTGACTTATCAACCATATCAGTTCATTATAAAAATCTTAGATTTTTGTCTTGACAACTGAGCCACTATATTGAGTTACCTGGTAGGGAAATTTATTGCTTATCTTTTTATGGGAACAGGTGCGTTTTTCCTGTTTGCCGCGGTGGAAACCTCGGGATTTTTCCTGCTGGAGCGAGTGCTTACAGCTGCATTTGCGGTACTTGCTTTTCTCATCGGTATTCTGAATTTTGTCGATTACCGGAATGTGAGAAGAAAACAGTACGGTAAGGTGATCGTTCAGCTGCCGGCAGCACTGCGAAAGAAAAATCACCGGTGGATCGAAAAACTGAAGCAGATTCCGGCTGCCTTTCTGATCCCTTTTCTGTTCGGACTTGGCGTAGTGATCTCTATGGGAGAGTTTTTCTGTACCGGCCAGATGTATGCGGCTTCGGTGCTGTATATGGCGCGGATGCAGAGCAGGATCACGGCGGAAATCGTTCTGTGGCTGCTGCTTTATGTATCAGCCATGTGCCTGCCGCTTCTGCTTCTGATCCTTGTCATTCAGAAAAGCAGAAATCTTCTGGCAGTCTCCAGAATCACTCTGGAGGGAATGCCGGCAATCAAATGTATCAATGGAGTATTCTTTCTGATCCTGTCATGGATGATGGTATGTTCTCTGTGACAGGTTTCGGAGTGAGATAAGAGGAGGAAATATGAGCAGATTGTTTGACACAAAACCGGCGGCAAAATGGGAGGAAGCCTATCCGCTGGGGAACGGAAGAATCGGAGCAATGGTATTTGGCCAGCCCGGTTATGAACGAATCCAGCTGAATGAAGACAGCGTCTGGTACGGAGAACCGGTCGACCGGATCAATCCGGAGACAAAGAAGAGC
>SFQZ01000305.1 GCA_004562915.1 bacterium | reverse complement strand
ATCCGGATATCCTTGAGGAACTGCTGCCCTGGAATAGATCTGTGCAGAAGATTTGTAAAAACATATGAATCAGTAATCCCCGAGCCGCAGCTCGGGGATAGTTTATTTATGAGTGGTATGTTATTAGGCGGGTACAATTGAAAGTCTTACCTCACTCTCTGTCCGTGTTGAACTCGCATCAGAGTTCCGCTACCGTGAGATGAAACTGAGACAGAACAGTCTTGTGATTGTTATTTCGCAGTCCGGTGAGACCGCAGACACACTCGCAGCTCTTAGAATGTCGAAGGACAGGGGTATCAAGACACTCGGCATTGTGAATGTTGTCGGTTCTTCCATTGCAAGAGAAGCTGATAATGTGTTCTATACTCTTGCCGGTCCGGAGATTTCTGTTGCAACCACCAAAGCCTACAGTTGCCAGCTTGTTGCTGGATATCTCCTTGCTCTTCAGTTTGCTAAAAGTAGATCTGAGATTACTGATGAGAGATATACAGAACTCTTGGAAGCTATAAAGGCTATCCCAGACAAGATTGAAAAGATTCTCGTCGATAAGGAACGTCTACAGTGGTACAGCACTAAACTCATAAATATCACAGATTCCTTCTTCATCGGTCGCGGTATTGACTACGCAATCGGCATGGAAGGTAGTTTGAAACTGAAGGAAATCAGCTACATCCATTCCGAGGCATACGCAGCCGGTGAACTGAAGCACGGACCGATTAGCCTGATTGAGGACGGAACTATGGTCATTTCCGTTGTAACACAGGACAAACTTGTCGAGAAAACTATCAGTAACATGGTCGAGGTTAAAAGCCGTGGCGCAAAGGTTATGGCTGTTACTACAGCAGGCAAGTATTACCTTGGGATATGATGTGGACAAGCCAAGAAATTTGGCAAAATCAGTGACTGTGGAGTGAGAAACTATGTGGAAATAGCATAAAATATAAATGGTAAAGATTGTTTGTTGGTGGTGGGAAAATGAGCATTGTTAATAAAGTATTGCGCTTAATATATAATAAACGCAATCAACGAAGACTAACCAATCGTGATATAACTCTATTTTCAAGTAATTGTAATGGTGGAGTGATACTTCATGATTTGGGATTAAGGTTTGATTCACCTTTTGTAAATCTTTGGATTAAGCCAAAGGATTTTATAAAAATTTGTGAAAACCCAGAGTATTATTTAAAACTCGATTTAAGCTTTACTACTGAAAAGGGGGTAAATTATCCTATTGGTGTTCTCGATGATGTGAGAATCTATTTTCAGCATTACGAAACAGAATCTGAAGCCCAAAAGAAGTGGGAACAGAGAAAAGCAAGAATCAATTATGATAATTTATTTATTCTGTTCACTGATAGAGATGGCTGTACATACGAAGATTTAATGTACCCGCCCAATAGTACCCGCCCAATAACACCCCACCCTATCCAAACAAGTCCAAATAGACTAAACTAGAAGTATCTAATGAAATCTAACAGGAGTTGATTGGAATGAATGAGATCGCAAAGGTAAAGAAGGAAGTAAAGCTGGCACAGTGGACGGAAATGGTGAAAAGCAGGAACGAAAGCGGACTTACTGTAACTGACTGGTGCAAGCAAAACGGTATCAATCTCAAGACATATTACTACCGGCTGAAACGGTTGCGTCAGGCGGTATGTAATGAAATCGAACAGCATGACATAGTGCCTGTAAAACCAATTGCAGGAACAGAACCGACAACTGAGAAAATCGAACTATCTGTGGGAGATGTAAAGATAACGCTGCCTGACGATTTTAATGAAGATACACTCAGACGGCTGATCGGAGTACTGAGATGATCGGAGATGTCAGCCGTGCAGACCATATCTACATCGTATGCGGATATACAGATATGCGAAAATCAATAGACGGACTGGCAGCTATTGTACAGCAGAATTTTAAACTTGATGTATTTTCAGGAAGTCTGTTTCTGTTCTGCGGAAAGCGATGTGACAGGATCAAGGCTCTGCTATGGGAAGAAGACGGATTTGTACTGCTGTACAAAAGACTTGAAAACGGAAAGTACAAATGGCCGAGGGATTCTGATGAAGCAAGACAGGTAACACAGCAGGAATTCCGCTGGCTGATGGAGGGCTTGTCCATAGAACAGAAAACAGCAATACGACCTGCAAGAACAGGTGAGGTATGCTGAGATTTCCACAGTGAAAGTATACACAAATGTCGATAATATTTCTACGCCCGAAAAGTTCGGTATCACTGGACTTTTCGGGATTTTTGTGGTATAATATGAGAGTGGTATTTATGATTCCGGAGGTGAGAACAGTGATAGGAAAAGGTAATATGACAGATGCAGAATATATTGCTGCGCTTGAAAAAGTATACATTCGTAAAATACAGAGCCTTGAAAATGAAATCAAAAAGCGCGACAAGAAAATTGATAAATTAGAAGTAGAAAATGAATGTTTGAAAAAAGATTGTCATATCTACCTTGAAGCACTCATACTCTCCAAACACAGAATGTTTGGCAAATCCAGCGAGCATACAGAATGCGAAGGACAGCAGTCGTTCTTTAATGAAACTGAAATTGAATCTGCCGAGAAAGCTGAAGAACCTGTAAAGAAAACAGTAAAAGGCTATACAAGAAAAAATCCGAAAACCAAGAGAGATGAACTCATCAAAAATATCAAGACCGAAGTTATCAACTGCACTATTCCTGACGATGAGCAGATATGTCCACGCTGTGGTTCAGAGATGAAGGTTATCGGCAAGAAATATATCCGTGAAGAAGTAGAGCTGATACCTGCAAAGCTGGTTGTGAAGAAATATTACAGCAATACATATAGCTGCAAGAAATGTGAGAAAAAGAATATGCCTGTATTCCTTCACGGACTTGTGCCTGCGCCTGTACTTCTGCATTCACTTGCATCGGCATCAACAGTATCATGGGTGATATACCAGAAATATGTGAATGCAGTGCCTCTGTATCGTCAGGAAAAGGACTGGGAGAGGCTTGGATATTCGCTCAGCAGAACAACAATGGCAAATTGGATCATCAGATGCAGCGAGGATTATTTCAGCAGATTTATTGCCAGATTAAAAACTGAAATGCTGAAGGAGGAAGTTCTGCACTGCGATGAAACATACGTCAAGGTACTCAAGGAAAAGGATGTTTCCGACAACAGTAAGCAGTATATGTGGGTATATCGTACAGGCAAGCATTCCGAAAGACAGATAGTGATCTATGATTATAACAAGTCAAGGTCGGGAGACGTACCGAGGAAATT
>SFQZ01000304.1 GCA_004562915.1 bacterium | reverse complement strand
TTGATTTAGGTGTCAAAACTTGGCACCAAGCTACACAAATCCTCACTACTTTGTTATAATAGAGACATATCAGAAGTGAGGTACTGGATATGTCTTTTAAACCCAATCAAAATCAACAGATCACATTGAATGACAGTTTTATTAATCAAACACCGCGTACACAGAAAATTATTATGAATTCCTGGTGCAGGGATTTTGCAGATATTGTTTTTCCAGCTATCAATGAAGAACGGTTTTCCGTTCTTTATAGCGACAATAAATTTTCCAGGCCAAATACTCCTGTGAATTTTATTATTGGTGCATTGATATTGAAGGAAAACAACAATCTCAATGATGATGAGCTGTTTGAGTCCATTTGCTGTGATATTCGGTACCAGTATGCGCTTCATACTACCCATCTTCCGGAACAGCCTGTCAGCGACAGGACTTTCAGCCGTTTTCGTGAGCGCCTCTATAATTACGAATTAGAGACAGGGCGGAATCTGTTAAAGGAAGAAATGATGCAGCTTTCCGAAATTTATTCAGATTACATGAATCTGAACTCCAATATAAGTCGAGGCTGGAGATCATTTATTCCACCACCGCAAATGCAGTCAGACTGATACACCGTCTTGGCAATGAAGAGCTTATCCCAAAAGAACTTCTTCACTATCTGGATTCCGACGATTACAACAACGTGATTTATTACTGCAAAGGCGATGACGTAACACCGCGTCTGGAAAAAGCACTTCTGGAAGCCGCACAGGTCAAAGCCATCATGGATGACGACACATGGCACGAATTACAGGAGTATCGGCTGCTTATCCGTGTACTTGAGGAACAAAGCAGGAGCGATGAATCAGGTAATCCTGTCGCAAAGGACAAGAAAGAGATCACATCCACAAGCCTTCAGAATCCTTCAGATCCCGATGCAACCTACCGCCATAAAGCAGGAAAAGACCATAAAGGCTATGTTGGCAACATCGTAGAGACGGTTGGTGAAAATGGAGACAGCCTTATCACCGATGTTGAATATGAAAAAAACACCCACAGCGACAGTGCATTCTGCAAGGAATACCTTGACAGTCGTCCGGACAATGCTGAGTCAGAGATCATGATTGCAGATGGCGCTTACAGCGGAGCGGAGAATCAGGAGTTAGCCGCATCCAAAAACATGGAACTCATTACTACAGCACTTTCCGGAAAAGAGACCAACAAAATTTTTTCCGGGTTTACTTTTACAGAAGACGGCAGTCAGGTGACCAGCTGCCCGATGGGTCATGTTCCTGTAAAGACTACATTTTATCCTAAAACAGGTATGTGCCGGGCTCTGTTTGCAAGGGAATGTTGCGAAAAATGTCCCCACAGGGAAGAATGCAGAGCCAGGGAGCAAAAGAAAAACTATGCCGTCCACGTATCTGCCAACATGGCTGAACGTGCGAGGTATCTGGCTAAACTTTCGACCGATGAATACAAGCAGCTGACCCGCAAACGGAACGCAATAGAGGGAATACCATCTGTACTCCGAAGAAGATATCATGTAGATGACATCCCGGTATTTGGATATCTGCGTTCCCGGCAGTTCTTTCTGTTTAAAGTCGGTGCATACAACTTTAACAAGCTGCTAAAACACAACAGACGGGCTAAAACACAACAGACGGACAAGGGGGGAGTCTGCCCAAAATCTGGCAATGGCCTGAAAAATATGTGGAGGATACCTCCATATATACAGCAAAATACAGCAAAATCCGTCTAATATGGACTGTTATTCCATAAAAAGCAACTCTGGTGGAAAATGTGGCAATTCAAATTGCTACTTTTGACACCCTAACCATTATTACAAGAACAAGGATGAGAAAGGATTGAAATATAAATATGAAAGATGTATCATTGTTTCAAAATGGTATCATGGGGTGTGGTATGTATAATATTGGAATTTGTGATGATGGAGAGAATGTTTGTACATCTATAGAAAATATGCTTTTGCAATATGCACAAGAAAAAAATATTCAGGTCGATACAAATGTTTGGTATACAGGAGAAGGTCTAAGAGACTATCTGGTATCAGGCGGTCATCTGGATATTCTTTTTCTGGATATAGAACTGTTTAAAATGACAGGCATTGAAGTGGGCGGTTACATCAGGAATCAATTGGATAATATAGGTCTGCAGATTGTGTATATTTCGGGGAAAGCATCATATGCACAGCAATTATTTAAGACACAGCCTTTGGATTTTCTGATCAAACCAATTTTGCAGCAACAGATCAATGAAGTTATGGACATGGCGCTCAAAATTGCAAAAAAGAGAAATGAGCGATTTGAATTTCAACAGGGAAAAGACTACTATTATATTCCTATGGGTGATATTGTTTATCTTGGAAGCGAAGGACGTAAAGTAAAAGTTGTAACCATGAAAGCAACATTTGAATTCTATGGTAAACTAAAAGAAGTTGCGAAATGCTTGTCTGAAGATTTTATCGTTATACACCAGTCTTATATCATAAATAGAGAATATGTTTTCCGATATACATATGAAATGGTGGAATTGGTAGATGGCACAATACTGACAATCAGTCTAGCAAATCGAAAATTGGTGAGAGATATACTTTTGAGGGAAGAATAGATATGCTTGATTTTATGCTCTGTGCACTGACTAATCTTTTTAGGATATTTTTGATTGACAGATGTGTGTCAATCTTTTTGGGGATAAGCGTAAACAAAAAGAAAAAGCAAATTATCTGCGGCTGTTTTTATATTATAAATACTGTGCTATTTTGGAATTTTCATACGGTATGGATTAACGTGATATGCAATCTGATAGGAATTGGTGCAATCGTATGGCTATATACGAAGTCTGTTAAGACAAACCTGTTTGTAACTGGTACGATTTATTTGGTAAACTGCGGCTGTGATGTGGCAGCTACATCTTTATTTATCAATTATCGAGATGGAGAAGCCTATAATCAGATTTATGCTGTCATATCGTTTTTTCTGATTTTCATATGTGAGTTAGTGATAGAAAAAATGATAACCATTCATAAAGATACAGAGACTGTTCAGAATGTTTCACTGGTTCTGATGCCTGTATGCAGTATTGTAGTTATTGTACTTTTGATTTATTCTGATACTTGTGCGGACATAGGACTTTCTATTGTGAGTATCGGTCTATTGATTGCAAACTTTCTTATGCTGTATCTGTATAATTTATTGTTGCATTCTATTTCGCAGCAATATGAAATGGAAATGTTGAAGACGCAAGTGCAGGTGTACGCAAACCAACTGGATGTTATTTTGCGAGGAGAAGAAAAGATAAAATCCTTACGTCATGATATGAAGCACCATCTCAACGAATTGATGTTGTTGGCGAATAAATATAATGTGGTAGAAATACAGGAGTATATCAACCAGATGAAATCATTCCTTCAGAATCCCAATGAGTTAGTTGCATCCGGAAATCTGGAGATTGACAGTGTACTCAATTATATGTTGCAAAAAGCGGAGAAGGAACTGAAAACCGTG
>SFQZ01000303.1 GCA_004562915.1 bacterium | reverse complement strand
GCCCGACCTATCCGACACAATGGCCAAGTGCCGGATAGGAACGGCAAAATTTTTTACACTTCTATTACTTCTTTATCGCACATCAGCAAAGAGCCAGGGAATCAAACATTTTATGCCTTCTATGAGAAACAAAAAAACAGGAAAATCAGCACATCCTACGTAGATAACCTGAAAATTGCACATAACGAAAGGATATTTATATGAAAATCGAGTACGTAAAAGCAGGGGACTATTATTTTCCTAATCTTACACTGCCTGAAGAAAAACGGGAAATCGGACGATGGGGGATGCTCCGAAAGGCATATATGAAAGAATACAAAGCTGGCAGATACAATTATCTGCTACTGACTGGAAAGCTGGACAGTTATCTTGCTGATCTGAATGAACAGGCATGGGAGCTTGCTGACCGTCTGGAGGCACAGATGAAGGATGCAGAAGGGGTGACAGAAGAATTGAAAGCTGAAGATCCTATGGAATGGGTACGGCATTGCAATAACATCCGTAACCGGGTGGATGAAATTATTTTGAATGAACTGATTTATGTATAAGGGGGGAGTGGCTATGAGATATCGGATTGAATATGCAGATGGACGGTGTTGTAATTTTGCCAACAGCCGGAAAGACCTTCTGGAATGGCTGAAACTCTTAAAGGATGAAGAAATTACGGACATTCGGAAAATCTACAAAAACGGTGTGACAGATTCCGTATTTGAGAAGTACCAGAATTATGTAAACAGAAATGCCGGTTAGGAAGGAGAACACAGGATGGAAGCCATACGTTTTATTTTGAAAATCATGGTATTGCCTGTAATAGTTGCTCTGACAGTAATAAGACTGTTCGCAGAGTTCCTTGCAGGAATATCAGCAGTTATCTTCCGGAGCATATCAGGAATATTTCTTCTGACCGCATTGCTAAGCTATGGTTTTGGTCTGGAAAATTCGGGAGAATGCTTGAAAATGATTCTGGCTGGATTCCTGTTTTATCTCCTTCCGTGTGTGGTTGGAATGGTAATTGCAGGAACCATACTTTTGGAAGAATGTATTCGCTCTTTTACATAGGAATAGGGCAGAAAGGGGTACGATTATGAAAAGAGAATTAGTGGAAAGTTATTTCGACTGGAATGAGATCAGGCTGGAGGGGTATTTGCGGATTGATCCTGAGTTAATTGAGCTGGAAAGGGAGTGTGAGGAAACAATGGATGAATTGGAGCCATATATCGAGCAGTATGGACATGAGTTCTGGACAATCATTGACCGTATAGTATCGGCAAGACATGCAGTAGAAGCCTATATCAGCCGGGAAATGTATATCCGGGGATTTCTGGATTATGAACGTCTGGTGTGTGAGATAGAAAGGAATGAATGAGGATGAAAGAGGAAGCATTAAAGGAATTTGTGGATTTTATCATTCAGGAACGGATGCAGAAAGCATTCAGCCAGATGAAAGTAGGAAAAGAGCCGGGCAGAGAAGATGAGATTGAACGAAAGTATCAGGAGGCAGTTGCATTACTTCCAGAGGATAAAGAACAGGCAGTCCGGGAATACTGTGATGCTATTTTTGACAGTGGGGCAGATGCCGAGCAGTTCTTTTATCGTCTGGGGTTGAAAGATGGGATTCGGGTACAAAAGCTTATTAAAAATATCCTTAAGGAATTATAATAGCATCTAAAATTCTGTCAAAGGTGATAACATGAGTAGAAATATGGAATAAAAGAGAATAGTGAGTAACCCAAAGGGCATCAACCGTAAAAAAGTTGGTGCCTTTTGTTTTGACTGACTGAAATCTGGTCGGTGCCTGTTCTTTTGTATCTAAAAAAATACAATAAAATTTTCAAAACAGGTCAACATTTACCCTCCCCAGTCCTGTATTAGTAGAAGGATTAAAAATGCAAGAAAAAATCATGTTGTGATTTGGTAAAGCTATTTGAAGTTTACATACAGTGACATTTATGGAAGATTTTCAAGATTTTCTGTGTTTTTGGGAACAGAAACAACAGAAATAGTAACGAAAATGAAAAAATTTCAAGATTTTTTTTGTACAAGGTCATAGTCACTTGAATTTAGTATATGAGGGCATTTTTAGAACCTTCTGTGTACATTGACAATTTCATGAGTTTCCTGACTGGTGAACAGACTTACGCCATGACGTTTCTAATGGAAATTGAGCGAAGAAATAATGACACTCCCGGAGATGGGCGGGCTGCTCAGAGCCTTAGAGCAGTT
>SFQZ01000302.1 GCA_004562915.1 bacterium | reverse complement strand
GTCTGGACATGTTAATGGATCCTTTCTTTCATACTGGTTTAAGTATATCAGATTCATTAAAATCTGTCCGAAAAAGTGTCTTAATTTATGAGACCATTATACTTGGGCAGGCTTACATTTTATATACTAATGATATTCTCATAAAAGAAAACGTGATTCATTTGCCGATCTATATGGCAATGTTTTTGTAATGTGGCAACCAAAGGTGTTTTCAGTAAAAGAAACGGAGGATAAAATGGCAAATTTAAGATTAAAGAAACGGATATTGGAAGTTGTGGATAATCAGCTGAGAGATAATAACCCGCCTATCGTAAGAGAAGCCTATGACAGATTGATTGCAGAAGGATATTCTGTCCGTGAGGCAAAGGAAAAAATCGGAGCGGTCGTGCTTGAGGAGATGTATGATGTTATGAATGAGAACCAGCCGTATGATGAAAAACGATATACGGGTGCATTAAAGAATATGATGCAGCAAAGTATAGATTTCGAAGATTCACATGAAATTCTTACGGAATGGGACGAATGGGATCGACTTGTACAACAGGGGTATGAGGCACAGGAGAATCAAAATGACGGTGATATGATTATATTCTGGTGGAAGGCATGGGAGCTTTTCCAGAAGATTATTGAAACAGCAGAATACAAAATAAGCGTAAGCGGTATTATGGAATCTCAGGATTACAAATATCCGGTAGATGCATGGCTCCAGGATCTGGAGATGGAACTGGGGAATACCGGAGAACACGAAAAACGAATGGAATTCTGTCAAAGGATCTTGGAAATGCTGGATTGGAATTTTGATGATGACAGCTGTTTCAGGAATGCAATAGGAGAAGAATTATACGCAATGGGGAAATCTGTGGAGGGACGGGAATGGTTTGAAAGCTGGCTAAAAAAAGAGCCGCATAATCAAAATGCGCTTAATGTATTTAGTTGGTGCATTCAAGAACAGGAAGGTACCGAGGAAGCATATCGGCTCATTCGAAGAGAAGTAATCGGTGCAGCATGTACCATGCATAATGATCTGTTGTTTGAACGGGCGAAACTTCTGGCAAAGAGCCTGGGATTAACGGATGATCTGAAATGGATAGAATCACAGCTGACATCATTTCATGATTCACTGGAGAAGGCAGATTTTTATAATGATTTGTATGATGATTTCAAAATGCCTGTACAGCAACCGATTGTAAAGGAAAAGAAAATATATCCCAATGATCCCTGCCCATGTGGAAGCGGAAAAAAATATAAAAAGTGTTGTGGAAGGAAATAGCTTCGGAGGATAAAGAATGACTTTGCCAGATGTAAAAGAACTTTCCAGAGAAGAATTGCAGAACGTTATTTTGAAAATGCAGGAAATGTTATCAGAAGAGCAAAAGCAAAGCCTGCAGAAAATAATGAGAGAATGTAAGAAACCAGATGTGGATAAGACGTCACAACCTGGGCAGACAAGAATGTCGCAGGAGCTTGTAGAAGAAAAAATGAGCCAAATCCAAAAATGGCAAGAAAAGATTGATGAAGGTGAGATTTATCTTAATACGGAGGAATATGAAGACTATTCCAGCGGATACTGGGACGCTGACTGGATTACAGAGTATTATGATAATCAGGGATTACCGTCGGAAAAACGTGCAGAAGATATGTATCTGTATTTTTCTTTTAGTACATTCTCTAAAATACATATGGAAGAGATATTTCACGTTGGAAGGGAAAATCTGAAAGATACAGAACGATTCTGGAATGACTGGATTGAGCTGTTAAAAAGCAAAAAAGGAGATGTGGAAGCAAGACTTCTGAAAGATGCGATTTTGTATTGTAAAGGAATGAAGGGTTTGCATGAAATGGCGGAAGAAAATGCTTCAATCCATCCGTCGTTGTATCTTGCTGTAATGGATGAATATGAGAAAGAACACTTTTATGAAAAGATAGAAGAAGTGGGAAAGGATGCTCTTGATAAAATTGATGCTAATCTTACTATTCGGGGTAAAATTGCCTTAAAAACGGCATATGTCTC
>SFQZ01000301.1 GCA_004562915.1 bacterium | reverse complement strand
CTGATGATGGAACGCCGGATGAGGGGAAACTCTCACGTCCGGTGTGAAGTGGGGGAAAATCTGGAGATAACATCAAAGGATTACCTATCACTATAGGACCGTCTGATTGCACTGCATCATCTGGACGTGGGATGGAAGCCTTCTGATCTGGAACAAAGGGAAGGACGTATCATCCGTCAGGGCAATAGGAACAAGAAAGTGCATATCTATCGGTATGTGACGGAAGGAACCTTCCATGTGGCAGCTGATCGAAAGCAAGCAGAAATTCATTTCCCAGATCATGACCAGCAAATCACCGGTACGAAGCTGCGAGGATGTGGACGATACGGCATTGTCTTATGCGGAAGTAAAAGCCCTGGCAACAGGGAATCCGGCGATCAAGGAAAAAATGGCACTGGATGTGGAAGTATCAAAGCTGAAGCTGCTGAAAGCGAATTTTGTGAGCAACCATTACCGGCTGGAAGATGATATCGCAAAGAATTTCCCACAGCAGATAGCAGTGCTTAGGGAAAGCATCGAGGGATTCAAAGCGGATATGGAAAAGTATCAGGCAAATAAGATTACGGATCCGGAGAAATTTGTGATGGAAGTTGGTGGGACAGTATTCTATGAGAAAAAAGAAGCAGGAGCAGCCCTTCTTGCTGTCTGCCAGTCCATGAAACAGGCGGATGCCATGATCAATGTCGGACAGTATCAGGGAGTTTGATTCCTGGAATAAGGAATTTATCCTTTCCCTGAAAAATGAAAACGTATATCGTGTCAGCCTTGGTTCCGATGAAAACGGTAATATCATCAGGATTAATAACGCATTGGAGTCAATCCCGCAAAAACTGGCAGAAGCAGAGCAAAAGCTTGAAACGGTGCAGGGACAGCTGAAAAATGCGATGGAAGAGGTGAAAAAACCATTCCCGAAAGAGGAAGAACTGAACCAGAAACTGGAGCGTCTGTCGGAACTGAATGCCTTGCTGAATATGGATGAAAAGGAAACTGTGATGGAAGGGGAAGAAGAGCAAGACGAGGAGAAAGAGGAGCACCAGTCCCTTCATGACAGAATTACTGCCATCAAGCAGAACAGCCAGAAACAGGATGGAAAAGAGCCTGCAATGAGAACATCAGAAGTGTGTATCGGATAGTATTTCGGATATACAACATGAGAAAAATGTTGTAGAATAGGGGCATAGGGTTATGCTTCTTTAAATAAACAAATCGTTGTTTGGCGATTTGGTAAATCCCGATAAATTTATTTTATAGGGAACAGAAACTTTGAATTTGCGGAGGAGAAAAAAACAGATGATAATTACAAGAGATGAAGCGTTTAAGACAGTATGTGAGTTAAGAACCCCTATAAATGCATCACAGTATAATATTGGAACAGGAATGTTTGTTAGTTCTCCAACGGGGGATAATCAATTTCGTGGGTGGATAGTCACGGCTAGTCACGTGGCTCGTAAAACAACAAATTCATCGCAAATCATAATTGCGACTCCAGAAGGAAAGTCAGAAAGTCTTCAACTTTCTATGTTTGGCTCAATTTCTAATTGGAAACATCATAGTATTGCTGATATTAGTGTGTTTCCTGTCTGTTTTACGGAAGAGAATATGAAATTTATGGAAAATAGATTTTTCCCATATGATCATTTTAATCTTGAACACACAGCAGTTTCAAGAGATTTTGAATTAACAGCAATTGGATTCCCCCATGGTTTGGGAACAGAAGGTTCATTTTCTCCATTTACATTTCGATCATATGCTTCATCTGGTTTTGTTACACTAAATCGTGCTGATACGAATACATTGTCAGACTTTTTTTGCCTTGAAAATCCAAGTGTAGGTGGGTATTCAGGATGTCCTGTATTTGATTTGGGATATTCAACAAATGGAGTAATGCAAATAAGAAAAGAGCGTACTTGGTGTCATGGAATCATGCATGGAACAATGAGCGATAATACAGGTGGTAAAATAGCAATGGTCACTCCCTCTTTTTATTTAAAAGATTTGATTGAAGCTAAGTAATTCGACAACTTCCAGCTTTTCTAAGAGTTTAAGGCAACGTATTATTTGAATTTGACGGAGAGTAGATATGATAAACGATAAAGCCTTATTTGAATTTGTAGAGCCTTATTATGCAGACAAAGATATCATGCATAATATGTGGCACATTGAGTTGGTACAAAGAATGGTTAATCGAATACTCTCCCAATGTAGTTACATCGTTGATGAAGAGTGTTTGAGATTAGCAACATATTTTCATGGTTTCATATATAGGGATGAAGCAAGAATCAAGCAGTGGATGATGGAACAAAATTATGATGAAGAGAAAGTTGCTAAAACTTTGAAAATAGCATGGGAGTCTCAAAGAAGTGAAATTCCCGAAACTATTGAAGGCAAGATTTTGCATGATGCCCATGTGCTGGAGGGTGGAAAGACATACCTAATTGTGAAAACTCTGATTACGGGTTCAGTTAGGGGGCAATCTCTGCTCGATACCTTGGACTATATGGAAAAGAATGTTCTTAACCAAAACAAATGCTATCTGCCCGAAACCATTCCGTTGTGTGAGGAGATGAACATCTTTACCAACAATTTCTTTGCAGACTTAAAAGATGGTATTAGATAAATTCTTTAGGTTACAATCGCTGATGGTGTAAACGAAAAAGCAGTTTTGACATTGCAGTGAACTGCCCCTTCGTTTACACCATTTGCGATTTGACCTA
>SFQZ01000300.1 GCA_004562915.1 bacterium | reverse complement strand
CAGCAGCTTTTCTATTCTTTCTGATCGCATATGAGGCAGCGTGTCTTTCATCCACTAATTTTTTTTATAACATTTTTATTTATCCGGTGCTGATCAGCATGGTCATGTATTTTGACATGAAAATGGAGATCCGCGCAGGAGCGATTACACTGCTGTGCTGTATTTTAAATAGTGCGTATGCGTATTTTATACTTGGATGTACACAGAGGCAGCAGACAAATCAGATGTATATGGTATGCGTGCTCGCATTTCTTCTTGGAGTCAGCGTATCTCTCACTGCAAAAGTGGCAGATATCCATAATAAAGAAAATCTTGAGGCGTTTAAGGCTGACCGCGAAAAACAGGATGCAATGATGGCATCGATCGTGGCAGTTGGACACTCCGTAAATGAGTCTACGCAGTCCATTCACGCTTTGGTGGAAGAATTGACCGAATCCACAAATTCTGTGAATACAGCAATGTCTGATGTGGCAGCCAGCATGGAGAATACTTCATCCAGCATTCAGGAGCAGGTAGAGGTTACAGGAAAAATTCAGGATATCATTGATGAGACGGTGGAAGCAACAGATGAACTGGAGATGATCTCACGTTCAACCCGCGAGAATGTCAAAGCAGGACAGAAATTAGTAGGTGAGATCGTGGAGAAGACAAGTCAGATCGAACAGGAAAATACAATGGTGAAGGAGAACATGTCACAGCTTCATAACCATACGCAGGATATGCAGAAAATTATCGGCATAATCCAGCAAATTTCTGCGCAGACTAATTTGTTGGCATTGAACGCATCCATTGAGGCTGCCAGAGCGGGCGATGCGGGCAAAGGATTTGCCGTTGTTGCAGACGAGATCAGAGTGCTGTCTGAGCAGACAAAACAGTCCACTGAAAATATTGAAGAGATTATATCAAAACTGGATAAAAATGCAGCAGATACCATATCCTCTATGGATCACGTCATGGAAAAAATCGGAGGACAGGTTGATATGATCCATGAAATTGAGGATAATTTTTCAGATATCAGAGAGGGAATGTCACAATTAAAAGAGAACTCCATTCATATGAGCGAGTATGCAAAAGTATTGAAAGAATCAAATACGTCACTTGTGGACAGCACGAACACACTGTCATCTACCAGTGAGGAGGTCAGTGCTTCAGCAGAAGAAACAAACGCAATGTGTGCAGATAATGCGGAACGTTTTAAAGTGATCCATAATGTACTGACAGAATTGACAAAAGATACTTCTAAGATGGATGGTTTTATTGAAGAATATAATAGATTGCATGCAGAAGAATAAAGTAATCTGAATATGTTTTACTTGACGTATGTATTGTTTGTATTATAATAGTTAATACAAACAATACATATTTTTTTTGACAAGATCCAGTGAGAAATGGATAAGAAAGACGAAAATATTGACATAACGATAAAAATACAGGAGGAATCCACATGATCATATCCATCAATGAGATGTCGGAGATCCCAATTTATCAGCAGATCCGCAACCAGATCGTGCAGGGGATTTCCGATGGAAGACTATCACCGGGTGAACAGCTTCCGACCGTCCGAGGGCTTGCAGAAGAGATCGGGATCAATTCCATGACGGTCAACAAAGCCTATAGCCTGCTCAAGCAGGAAGGTTATATATTTGCAGACCGCAGGAGCGGTGCGAGGGTGCGGAAGGAATTTGCGGAGACAAAAGAACTTTCGGAGAAATCAAAGGAATTGTTGCAGCAGATCATCTCGGAAGCGAAAGTCAGCGGCATGACGAAGGAAGAATTTTTTGAAATCTGCGGGGAATTGTATGAATAAAATACGTAGTGATTTGATGAACAATTGCGAGACTCATGAAAATCTAAATTGAAAGAAGAGTGGGATGAGTTTTACAAACGCCTAGTACAATCCAGCTTTGAAAGGAGAAAAACTATGCTCGTAAACATAATTATGTTTTTCACAATGTATCCGGTTTTATTAGTCCTCTATTTTTGTTTCCGAGGACAGTATCAGTATGCAGATGGCT
>SFQZ01000299.1 GCA_004562915.1 bacterium | reverse complement strand
ACATGATAAAACTGCACACAATGACTTTACAAAAATAATAACCCCGGATTTCTCCAGGGCTTTATTTTACAATCTGATATAAATTAGGAAATTTTAATCTTTCCTTCCAAGTTATCGAAGGATTCTTTCTTTTGGCTCTCTGTAGCTTCTGCATAAATATTCATGGTTGTGCTGATGTCTGCATGTCCCATAATGTCTTGAATAACCTTAATATTGGTTTCATTCTCACAAAATCTTGTGCAAAATGTATGTCGGAGATTATGAACGGAGAAATGACGGATCAGCACCGGCTTTCTATGCTCCCTTTTTGCGTTCTCAGTTTCCCATGCATTGTATGCTGTATATATACGCTCTATTGCCCGGTTTATGGTCTGCGGGTTATGGACATATCCGAAACGGTTTGTAAATATAAAACCAGTGTAGCCATCAATTTCTGCCGTGCTGCCGCCCTCTTTCATCTGCCGTTTTCTCTCCTGCAATAAAGCTGTTCTTACTTCTGCCAGCATTGGAACGGTACGGCATCCGGCGGTGGTCTTTGGTGTTGTTATATGCATTTCGCCTTTACCACTGTCCTGCTGCCTATATACTAAATTGTGGTTTATGCTGATTTTGTATCTCCGCTTCTTTCTCACGCAAGCACAAGCCGTCGCGCTTGCCTGCAGGGGCTTTATCTGTAGGAACCAATCGCCAGCTATAAACCGCCTGGCGTTTTCCGTCCTTATCGTTGTATCTGTATCTATAGCGGCCGTCTGGCATCTGGTTTTCACCATCTCGCAGATTCCGCCCCCTGCTGTCTTTTCTCTTTTCTGCCATGTTTCTCACCTCCTATATCCCGAAGGAATTTTCCTTTTTCTGGCTCATTTTTTTCCTCCTTCTTGCGTCCGGCAGGTGAAAGAGTTATAATCATTCCGCCGGAGTTTTAACATTTGCTAGTGCTTTGTAAACTCTAAAACTGTATCAAAAATATTTGTGTTATTTTCCAGGCATGTTACGATTACTTAAAAATCTAGGAGTAATCTATATGCCAAAGAAAAAATTCAATGTTGCATTATCATCCGAAGAGGAAATGTTCCTTAAATCCATCACACATACTGGAAACGGATATTCGGCTCGTGAAATACTTCATGCACAGGTTTTACTTCATAGTAATGGCAACAAACCTGCATCAAAAAAGGATAATCGTGAACTGGCCGAATGGTTTGGCATTTCCCCAACTACCGTGAATCAGATTCGAAAATCCTATTCGGAAAACGGTTTGGAAGCGGCATTATACCGAAAGACCCGTATTACACCGCCGGTCGCTTCAAAAATCACAGGTGATTTTGAAGCTAAAGTAATTGCTACTGCACTTGGTCCTCCACCGGAAGGATATTCCCGATGGACACTCCGTCTGCTCGCTGAATACTTTTTGTTGCAAACATGGAAGATGTTCTCGGAATTTACCAGCTTCCTTATTACAAGGAAGTTCCAGTTATCTGTATGGATGAAAAACCTCTTCAGCTTCTTGGCGAAGTCCGTGAAAGAATTTCTGCCAGTCCAATCCATCTGGATCCGGACACACAGCTTCCCAAACCGGGTTACTGTGAAAAGATTGATTCCGAATACGTCCGCTGCGGAACAGCAAGTATCTTTATGTTTACAGAACCACTGGGAAAATGGCGTCACGTATCTGCTCTTTCACGGCGTACCAAAAGCGATTATGCCAGGATGATGAAACAGAAGAATCGATTCATTGGAAGAATTGAATTTCACTATCAGCCAATGGGAGAAAAACCGTAACAAAAAACAAATCGGTGTCAATTGGCAGTTCACTGCCGAAGATGCCAGAATAAAACTAAAGCGTTTATATCCCAAACCTCTGTTTGAGGAATAGAGGAAAAACATATACCCTTGAAGCTGCCCTGTTTTGATACAGTTTTAATCTTTACAGGGCACTAGTGCCTACATATTATTTAACGATAATATTCTGTATTCTCCATAAGTCGGAAAAATATAATTCTCGCTATCCTTTATAAATTCAAAA
>SFQZ01000298.1 GCA_004562915.1 bacterium | reverse complement strand
TCGAGCTTGGCTCCTCTGAATACTATTTTGGAATATCAAAAGAGAAGCCTTATCTGCTGGAGCTGATTAATGAAGCGCATCACTCCCTGCTGGAAATAAGGCCTTATTATGCAAAGACACTTCATACAAAATATTTTGAAAAGCCTGTTTTGGGAAGAAAGCTGACCGACAACGAGGAAGAGTGGATAGAAAAAAATCCTGTCATTAAGCTGGGGTACTACAATAATTATCTGCCCATTTGCGGAAAAACACAGGGTGCTGATTCCGCAGGCTTTTTGGGTGATATCGTTAAGCATATGCGAAATGATCTGGCTGATCATCATGTGGAAATAGAATGTATTGATTTTTCTTCCAGACAGGAGATGGAGAAGGCTCTGTCAGAAGGAGAGATCCAGTTAATGTTTCCGGCTTATGAAAACTATTGGATGGCAGAGGAAAAAGAATATGCGTTGACCAATAGTCTGTTAAGCACAAATGTGCTGGTGATTTATAAAGAAGCCTATCCGGGAAACATAACCGATACCATTGCGGTTGGAAGGGAAAATCCGATCCAGGAGCTGTACATAGTCGACAATTATCCTGAAGCAGAGCTGATATACTACGATACTATTCTGGAAGGGATGAATGCGGTAAAAAACGGTGAAGTTGGATGCACGGTCATCAATGAGCAGGTGGCAATAAGTATTTTCGAGCGGGAAAAAGATTTCAAGCAGTTGAACTTCTACAGTGCACAAAATGATGCAGGAATGTGTTTTGCTGTACAGAAGGAAAACTCAGCACTGCTCTCCGTGATCAACAGAGAGATAAGACTCTTGCCGGGAGATTTATATGAGAGCGCTCTCAGTGAATATTATTTTGAGCAGAGCCGGAATGATTATAAAGAGCGGATAAAGCAGAGCAGCTTTTGGGCGCTTCTGCTTTTTCTGGCGATATTATTCGGAATAGGAATGTACTTGAAAAAATGGGAAAAGAAGCGGCTCGAGGAGGGAAGAAAGAGACTTCTGGCAGAAATTTCCCATGATATGCGTACACCCTGTACTGTGGTAAACGGATATTTGAAGGCATTGCAGAATGGATTGATTCCGGAAAAAGATAAGGGGCAGTGCATCAGTATAATACAAAGAAAAACAGAAGAAATTCTGGAACTGTTAAATACCTTCCATGAGTATAGTCTGGTTGAACATCCGGATTTGCCGATGAACAGGAAAAATGTAAATATATGTGCTGTCATACGGCAATATTTTGCGGAAAGATATGCGGAGCTGGAGCTGGCAAAGATCGGACTGGAGGTGGATATTCCTGAAGAAAGTATTTGCTGCAGTATAGACGAGAGGCTGTTTCGCAGAGTGCTCAACAATATTGTGAATAATGTGTTGAAATATAACCCGCCGAAAACGACAATATACGTTTCCGTCAAACTGGTTGGCGATAGAGTAGAAATCATATTTGCAGATGACGGGGTAGGAATGAGAAGAGAAATAAAAGAAAAACTGTTTACCCCATTTTCAGGAGATATAGGAACAGAAAAAGGCAATAGAGGATCGGGGCTGGGCTTGGCTATTGTCCATCGAATCATCGTTGCCCATGGAGGAACTATAAGTCTTGCACAAAGTGCAGATGTGAAATGTGGAACAAAGTATAGGATAAAGCTTCCGGTCTATGCTATGGAAGAAAAGATAAGGGGTAAACATGAGAAGCTGACGCATCCCTGAAAAGGTGTGCTTTTACGATAGGAAGATGGGGAAAAAGGATGAAAGAGTATAAGATTCTGGTGGCAGAAGATGACAAAGATATTGCTAATATTATTAAGCTATATCTGGAGTCGGGAAGGTTCCATATTTATCTGGCCCATGATGGCCAAACGGCATTGGAAATATTTGAAAGGGAGCAGATTCACCTTGCAATTTTGGATATCATGCTTCCCAAACGGGATGGGTATGAATTGATAAAGATTTTTCGGGAGAAAAGTACCCTGCCTATTATCATGGTATCCGCAAAGGATCAGGGACCGGATAAAATTCTG
>SFQZ01000080.1 GCA_004562915.1 bacterium | reverse complement strand
ATATTCATGATTCCGACTGGCATCCGAACGGGATCGGATGCGAAATACGAACCAGACAGCTTGCCGAAGATCTGTGTATCCAGATGGTCGCGGACGGCATCCGGAAGGAGTAAAAAAGCTATAAGCAGATTTTATTTTCGGCAGGTATCTGTGCCACTTAAAGTATTTTTTGAGTGGCGTAGGAAATACACTATACCAGCAAGCAACGCCTTTGGATAGCCTGCCTTAAAAGCGGACTATCTAAAGGCAGCTTGTTAGGGGAAACCCCTAATACCCTTTCAATAGAGGAGGACTGTTATGCGAGTTGAATTAGAGAGTACACATAAAAGCAAAAGATGCAAAAGGATGGTGAAATATCATCAGATAAAGGAGAAGCAAAAGAAGAAGAGAGGTGGTCAGCTTGGGAACAAATAAAGTATTTGCGGAAGGCATCGTGCAGAATATTAAAGAATATCTTCCAGACGAATTTCAGGATGTGGAATGTACTGTAGTAGAAAGTCAAAAAAATAATGGAACCATTATGACCGGAGTCAACTTTGGTATGCCAGACAAAAGTATTAGTTCGACTATTTATACAGATCCATTTTATGATGAAATCAGACATGGCAAATCTATAGAAACGGTTATGAAAGAAATAGCAGATTTCTTTTTGAAAGTCAATGAAAGACATAATATTGTAGACAAGGTTGATTTTCTGGAATATGAAACAGTGAAACATTATATTGAGCCGGTATTGGTCAATCAAAAAGCAAATCAAAGAATGTTGTACCGAATGCCTTATAAGAGGGTGCAAGATCTGGCAGTGATTTATAAAATCGTATTTCCCTATGATGTGGGCAGAGCAAGCATGAATATTACAAATGAAATGATAAAGGCGTGGAAGATACCTTTGCCGGAAATTCATAAGGTAGCATTTGAAAATGGTGTGCGGAGGCATCCGGCGGTTTTACAGAGCATGGAAACAGTGATTCAGGGGATTCAATTTAATAAGACACCAACAGAAAATTTAATGAACGAAAATGAAAAAATGGATTATGATGAATTATTTGTTCTGTCCAATTCGGATCAGACAAACGGTGCTACGGTATTGATTTACCCGGATATATTAAAAAGGATAGATGAAAAATTTGATGGGGGATGTTATATTTTGCCGTCATCTGTGCATGAGTGCATTGTTGTTCCGAAAAATTTAGGAATGACTCCGAAAGAATTAGGAAAACTGGTGAGAGAAGTAAATGCCTCTGAAGTAGCCAGAGAGGAAGTGCTGTCAGACCGGGTGTATGAATATGACCGGGTAAGAAACTGTCTTAGTCAGGTGGAGGCATCCATAGAAAAAGAAAGGAATATGGAGCGATGAGAAAAAGAAATATACCGATTTTATTTCGGCTCAACAAGAAAGAAGCAGAGAGCCTTGATAAAAAAGTGAGAAAAAGTGGATTGAACCGCGAGGCGTATTTGCGTCAGGTCATCAACGGTGTGGTTCCAAGGGACGCACCACCGCCGGATTATTACTCCATGATGCGGGAACTGAATAAGATTGGAAACAATTTAAATCAGATTGCACAGAAAGCACATACTCTGAATGTGATTGATGTACAGCGTTACGATCAGAATATGCGAGCGTTTGAAAAGACGGTAGCGAAAATTACAGAGGCGGTCATTCTTCCAGAGAAAGTGGAAGGGCAGTAAAGATGGCAACTACTTCAATCTGGAGTGTCAAAGGATGGCTTGGAAAAGTTGTTGTCTATGTGGAAAATCCGGAAAAGACAGAAAATCCTGATTTTGTGGAAACACCGGATATGTCAGAACAAGACACACAGGGACTGACAGATGTTATTGCGTATGCGGTAAATGAAGAAAAGACCAGACGTAAGAACAAATCAGGGGAAGGTGACAGTATTGATAATGAATCTGAAATAATTATGCAGCAGTATGTTTCTGGTATCAACTGTACACCGACTACTGCACGTAGTGAGATGATGGCAGTCAAAAAAAGGTATGGAAAAGACGAAGGTATTATGGCATTTCATGGATACCAGTCTTTTGCACCGGGGGAATGTACTCCGGCGATGGCACATGAGATAGGCGTGAAGCTGGCAGAAGAATTATGGGGAGAGCGTTTTCAAGTGCTTGTGGCAACACATTTGGACAAAGCACACCATCTTCATAATCATTTTGTGGTTAATTCTGTTTCGTTTGCTGACGGACGCAGATATCACCGTACCAATCAGGATTATCGGGATATGCGGAATGTGTCCGACAAGCTGTGCGGGGAGTATAGATTGTCCGTTATCGAAAATCCAAAAGCAGGAAAGGCAAAGCATTATGGAGAATGGAGAGCGGAGCAGGAGGGCAGACCGACTTACCGGGGATTGATTAAAGCTGATGTGGATGAAGCAATCGAGATGGCAAGAACAGAAAAACAGTTTTTTCATTACCTGAAGGAAAAGGGCTATTCCTTTAAGTTTGGAAAAGATATTACTATTTGTCCGCAAGGCAGAGAAAGAGGAGTAAAGCTTGCCCGTAACTTCGGAGAGAATTATACTCTTGAGGCTATTCGCCAGAGATTATTGGAACAGTCCAATGAAAAGTCAGCAATACAAAGAATGGAACATGAACCACAGAAAAAAACGTATGTGGTTCGGATGTATGGAACGTTGCCAGTCAGACGAAAAATCGGAGGACTGCGGGGATTATATTTTCACTATTGTTATCTGTTGGGGATATTTCCAAAGAACAGACCGCCCGTTAATCCAAAGCAGCTCCATTTTTTATTGCGGGAAGATTTAAGAAAATTAGATACGATTTCAAAAGAGACAAGGCTTCTCTGCCGTTATCACATTGATACAGCAGAGGAGCTTTTTTCGTTGAAAGAAAGGTTGCAGGGGCAGATGACACAGCTTGCGGACACAAGAAAACATTTGCGATACCAAAGCCGCAGTATTAAGGATGAAGATAAGCTGTCTGGAATTAAGGCAGAGATTTCATCTTTGACGGAGCAGATTGGTACGCTCAGAAAGGAGGTGATGCTCTGTGACGGAATCGCTGCACGTTCCGGTGTAATGAAAGAAAAATTACAGATTGTGCGGCAGGAAAATAATCAGAAGAAGGAGGATAAAAGCCATGAACACATCAGGCGAAGCCGCTGATCAGGTGGTGAGGATGTCATTAGAGGTAGGAGAAGCTGCATTAAAGATATCCGGTGCCGGGGCAAAACAGCTTGCTGTACTTTTGTATGCTGTCTTGAAAGAACAGAAAAAGACAAGAGGAAGGGCAAGGCTGGAAACTCTTGTACGGTCAGGGAAACCGCTGACAGTGTTTTCCGTAAAGGAAAGTGATCTGAAGAAATTTGTGCAGGAGGCAAAACGCTATGGAATCCTATACTGTGCAGTGCGTAATCCTAAAGGGAGCAGTGACGGTATGGTGGATATTATGGTGAAAGAAGAGGATGCGCCACGTATCAATCGAATTGTGGAACGTTTTCAGTTTGCATCAGTTAGTGAAGCAGCAAAAATTAAAACGGAAATTCAAAAAGCAAGAGAAGAAAAAAATCATCTGTCCAAAGAAAAAACAAAGGAGAATGTCACGAAAGACGGGAAGCCTGTGCCAGAGAAAGACAGACCGGATAAATCACAAGAGGATAAACTTATGGAAGAATTATTGGGTGATCCGGTAAGGAAAGAGAAAAAGCAGCAAAACCCCTCTTTGGCAGAGACAGAGAAATCCCATCAGTCCGAGCCTACATCAGAGAAGCACAGAATAACCGCCGAGGGTACTTCTAAGTTTTATACGACTGGCACACCGAAAAAATATTCTGTACGTGAAGAATTAAAAGAAATTCAGGCAACGAGGAAGAAAGAAGCGGAGAAAACGAGACAAGATATTGTTTCAAAAGGAGTAAAGCCCAAGAACCAGAGGCAGATACAACACAAACAGCCACAGATAAGAAAAAAGACGAGAAAAGTGAAAGAGAGGTAGTTATATATGGAGAATAATTTTGATGCAATGTTAAATGTTGCGGCAGTACCGCAGGATGATCAAACAGCAGCCTTTGTTGCGGAAAGTAAAAATAATCGGAATTTTTGTTATGAGAGATCGGCACAGATTACAGAGGCAGTGGCTGCGGACAGTCAACTGTTTCAAAAGTATCTGGATGTGCAGAGTCGGTTTGACCATTACACAGCCAACAATGCCTTGTTGATTCTTGCACAGAATCCAGAGGCACAGAAACTGGGCGATTGTGGATATTGGAGAGGACAGGGCGGTTATGTTAAGAGGAAGGAAATGAAGAATCCGGTCTTAATTATGGAGCCGGGAAAAGAGTACGAAAGAGAAGATGGAAGTATTGGAACATATTACAATGCAAAGAAACTTTATGATATTTCCCAGACAACAGTCAGGGCGAAGCAGGAACCACAGACAAATATGGATGAAAGACTGCTAATCAGAGCGTTAATCAGCAATCCTCCAGTTAATATTGTTGGTGCAGAGCCGGACCAGATGCCGGAAGATAAAGGTGCATTGTTTGAACCGGAAGAAGGTTGTATTTATGTGAGAAAAGGAATGGATGCACAACAGATTTTCCGTAGTCTGACACCGGAACTTGCCTTCGCCGGATTCGCAGAGGGAAATAAGAATTATGACCGTAATGAAGACTCTTTTTATGCGTATTGTGCGTCCTATATGCTCTGTAAGAAATATGGTATTGATACGCAGGGATTTAATTTCCATGATGTACCAGAATTTTTGGCAGGTATGGAACCGCAGGAAGTCAGAGCAGAACTTTCTAAAGCACGTGATGCGGCATATGCCATTTCTTCCCGTATGGCAAAGGTGTTAAACCAGAACCGTATACAGAATAACCGTCAACAGTCACAGCAGCACCGGGAGGAAGCAAGATGAGTGAGGAAAAGAAAACGCTTGAGCTTGATAAGTATGAGTGTGGTGTGATTTTCCATTCTCTCAAAGATAAGAGAAATGCCATGCTGAAAGAAAATAAGCCGACAGATGCAGTGGATGATGTGCTGATGAAAGTTATAGAGCTAATCGAGGAACCACAGGGGAAGGAAAGAAGAGGACATTGGCGTCATGAAGAGCGGTGAGAAAAAGACAGAGCGGATACTGGCGGTGTTAGGGATACTTCCGGTTATATGGATTGCTCTGCTTATCGCACCATATGTAAAAGGAGGTCTGCCGGAAATCATGCAGCAATTCACGCAGGCAATCAATGAACCATTCCATATTGTGATATGTGAGGACAGCGTAAAAACTGTCCTTATTTTTCTGTCTTCATATGGTATGGGAATTGGTATTTATTTTTCCACACGCAGAAATTACCGGAAAGGAGAGGAACATGGTTCTGCAAAATGGGGCGAAGCACAGGAAGTTAATAAAAGATACGCAGATAAGGACTTTTCTGCCAATAAGATAATGACCATGCATGTGCGGATTAGTTATAATATGCGGAAACATATGCGAAATGTACTGACTATTATCATAGGTGGTGCAGGTTCCGGTAAGACAAGATTTTATGCGAAACCGAACCTGATGCAGGCAAATACATCCTTTGTAGTGTTAGATCCTAAAGGGGAAAATTTAAGAGACACCGGACATCTTCTGGAAGAAAAAGGTTACGAAGTCCGGGTGTTGGATCTGATCTGCATGGGAAAAAGTCATTGCTATAATCCGTTTGTGTATTTGAAAGATGATAATGATGTGCAGAGACTTGTGACAAACTTATTTAAGGCAACGACACCGAAAGGCAGCCAGAGCAATGATCCTTTTTGGGATACGGCTGCATCTATGCTGTTGCTTGCTATTATCTTTTTCTTAAAATATGAAGCTCCTGAAGAGGAACAGAATTTCCCGATGGTTATGGAACTTTTGCGGGCAGGAGATGTAAGAGAGGAGAATGACGAGTATCAGTCACCGCTGGATGAACTATTTGAACGTCTGGAAATGCGGGAGCCGGAACACATTGCTGTAAAATATTATAAGGATTACCATTCCGGCAGTGCGAAAACATTGAAATCCATACAGATTACGCTGGCAGCAAGGCTGGAAAAATTTAATTTATCGAGCCTCGCTGCATTGACAGCTACAGATGAATTGAATCTGCCATCATTGGGAGAAAGGAAAGTAGCTTTATTTGCGTTGATACCGGATAACGATACCAGTTATAATTTTCTGATATCTATCTTATACACACAGTTATTTCAGCAGTTATTTTATCTTGCAGACCATAAATATGGAGGCAGGCTTCCTGTGCATGTGCATTTTCTGATGGATGAGTTTGCGAACGTTTCCCTGCCGGATGATTTTGACAAGATACTGTCTGTCATGCGGTCGAGGGAAGTCAGCGTGTCCATTATCTTGCAAAATATGGCACAGCTAAAGGCATTGTTTGAAAAACAATGGGAAAGTATTGTGGGAAACTGTGATGAATTTCTGTATCTTGGCGGTAACGAGCAGGGAACACATAAGTATGTGAGTGAGCTGCTTGGAAAAGCGACCATTGACATGAATACTTATGGAAAGTCTACCGGGCATTCTGGAAACTATTCTACGAATTATCAGATATCGGGGCGTGAGCTTTTGACGCCGGATGAAGTGCGTATGCTGGATAACCGCTATGCGCTTCTTTTTATCCGGGGAGAACGTCCGGTGATGGATGAAAAATATGATATTTTAAAGCATCCAAATGTAGCACTGACTACGGATGGAAATGGAAAGCCATACCGCCATGGTGAAGTATCTCAGGCGGTAGCGGAAATAACACTTGCCGATAGTCTGGAAGGCGAGGTAATTCCTGAACAGACAGAAATAGATTCATTTGAACTTTTATCTGAAGAAGACTTAGAAATGTTATATAAAAACAAGGAGGACGCAGATTAATGAGCGTATTGAGAATAAATAAAACATTGCAAAAAGACAGAAAAGAGAGTGTGGGAAAATATCCGATGGGAAGGAGAATGAAACAAGGATTTTTATTGTATGTTACGGCGGTTTTTGTGATGACTATAGGAACAGTGACAGTATTTGCCGCAGATGATCCGCTGACAGTTATTAATAATCTGTCTACTTTTATCTTCGGATTGATTCGTGCTATTGGAATGATTTTGTTGGGATTTGGTATTGTGCAGGTAGGATTATCTTTGAAATCCCATGATCCGAGCCAGAGGGCAAATGGTTTTCTGACTCTTGCCGGAGGCGTTATTATTACGTTCGCAAAAGAGATTTTGACGATGATTGCCGGATAGAGAAGTATAGGAAACTTTAGAAAATGAAAGGGCGGGCAGAAGAGAGCTGTCCGTCCGGAATAAAGGCAGGAGGTGTAAAAAGTGTCAGATAACTGGGTTGTCCAGAATTTACAAAATGCATTGAACACATGGAACGAAAAACTGGCGGAGATATGGATGATTATCACACAGTCCCCGGAGACATTTAAGGGAGGCGGAATATGGAGCGTCATTGTCAGTATTCATGGTGCGCTGCAGGCAATCGGCTATGCGCTTTTGGTATTATTTTTTGTAGTCGGTGTGGTAAAGACCTGCGGTAGTTTTACAGAGGTAAAAAAGCCGGAACATGCTGTGAAGCTGTTTATAAGATTTGCCCTTGCAAAGGGTGCCATTACTTATGGATTGGAATTGATGATGGCGCTCTTTAAAATTGTACAGGGGATCATCAGTACGATTATGAACGCTGCCGGATTCGGGAATGCATTGCAGACGATGCTTCCGTTAAAGATTATAGATGCAGTGGATGACTGCGGATTTTTTGAGAGGATTCCTTTGTGGGCAGTTACACTGATTGGCGGTCTTTTTGTAACGGTATTGAGCTTTATTATGATTATGAGTGTGTATGGAAGATTTTTTCGCTTGTACTTATATACTGCCATTGCCCCGGTCCCGCTGTCGGCGTTTGCAGGAGAACCGTCACAAAGTATAGGAATAAGTTTTCTAAAATCTTATGCGGCAGTCTGTCTGGAGGGAGCGATTATTGTACTTGCGTGTATTATATTTTCTGTGTTTACAACATCGCCGCCAGTGGTTGATCCGGATGCAGCAGTAGTTACAATGGTATGGAAGTATATCGGAGAGCTGATCTTCAATATGCTTGTATTGGTCGGTGCAGTTAAGATGTCAGACCGGGTAGTACGGGAAATGATGGGATTATAGGAGGTAGAAGAAAGAGTTGGAAGTAAAAATTAACCGGGAAATCCGGAATTATACGGAAAGTATTTTTTTTGGACTGTCTTTGCGGCAGTTCTTTTTTTCGGTATTAGCCTGCGGTGTTGCTGTCGGGCTGTATTTTTTATTGCGCCCATATATGGGAATGGAAAGCACAAGCTGGATGTGCGTGCTTGGTGCGGCGCCTTTCGCAGGGATGGGATTCTTCCGATATCATGGGATGAATGCCGAACAATTTGCGTGGGCATGGATCAAATCGGAAATCCTGATGCCTAAAAAATTGGTATTTCAGGCGGAAAATATTTATTACGAAGCATTGAAGCCATGTATTGAAAAGAAAAAGAAAGAGGCGGTGAAAGAGCATGATTAAAACATTGAATAATATTTTTAAGCAGGACAAGGAACGATTTGTGATTCCCCGTAGTGTACAGCAGGCAATTCCGATCCAGGCGATCTGGAAAGATGGGATTTTTAAAGTCGGGAAAAATAAGTTTTCCTGTACCTTCAAATTTGTGGATATTAATTATCAGGTAGCAAGTAAAGAAGATAAAGAAGCAATGTTTTTAGAGTACAGTGAGCTTCTTAATTCTTTTGACAGTGGAGTTACTTTCAAAATTACCATTAACAGCCGACGACTGAATCAGCAGGACTTTGAAAATGCTATTTTGATCCCTATGCAGGAAGACGGACTGAATCCGTATCGGGAAGAATATAACAATATGCTTATGGATAAGGCAACCGGAGCTAATCGTATGGTATTGGAAAAATATGTGACAGTGTCAGCGTATAAAAAAACAGTAGAAGAAGCGAGAACTTATTTTAATCGTGTTGGAGTGGAACTTGCAGCACATTTTTCAAGACTTGGATCGAAAAGCGTGAGTCTGGATGCAACTGATAAACTTCGTATACTGCATGATTTTTACCGGACTGGTGAAGAGACTTCATTTCGATTTGATCTATCAGAAACCATGAGAAAGGGACATAGTTTTAAAGATTTTATTTGCCCGGACAGCTTTGAATTTGAAAAGGATTATTTTCGCATGGGAGACCGTTTCGGGCGTGTGATATTTCTGCGGGAATATGCGTCTTACATCAAGGATGATATGATTGCGGAAATGACAGATATCAGCCGTAATCTTATGATGAGTATTGATATCATACCAGTGCCTACAGATGAAGCAGTGCGAGAGGTTGAAAGCCGTCTGTTGGGAGTAGAAACAAATATCACGAACTGGCAGCGGAGGCAGAACGCTAATCAGAATTATTCTGCTGTAGTTCCGTATGACATGGAGCAGCAGAGAAAAGAAAGCAAAGAGTTTATGGATGATCTGACTACTCGTGACCAGAGGATGATGTTCGGGGTCGTAACACTGGTGCATACAGCAGATACGAAGAAGCAGTTGGATACGGATACAGAGACACTGCTTGCACTTGGAACAAAGCATATGTGTCAGTTTTCTGTTTTGAAATATCAGCAGATGGACGGATTAAATTCAGCATTACCTATTGGACACCGGAAAATTAATGCAGTCCGTACACTAACCACAGAGAGCCTTGCAGTGTTAATGCCGTTCCGGGTACAGGAAATCATGGATGAAGGAGGAATTTACTGTGGAGAAAATGCAATCTCTCATAACCTGATTCTATGTAATAAGGCAAAACTGTTAAACCCGAACTCATTTCTGCTTGGTGTGCCGGGCAGTGGAAAGTCTTTCAGTGCAAAAATGCTGATTGTATTTCTTGCTCTTGCAACGGGTGATGATATTCTGATTTGTGATCCAGAGCGTGAATACGCTTCGCTTATTGAGGCAATGGGTGGTGAAGTTATCCGTATTGCGGCAGGCAGTCGTGATCATATCAATGCCATGGACATGGTAGAAGGATATGGAGATGGAGGAAACCCGGTGAGTGATAAGTCAGAGTTTGTTTTATCACTATTTGAACAGTTGGAAAAAAATGGTGTCAGTGCGAAAGAAAAATCCCTGATCGACCGTTGTACCGGAAATGTATATGAATCCTATCAGAATGGAGGCAGAGTGCCGACCTTATGTGTGCTGCGTGAGGAACTGTTAAAACAGCCAGAGAAAGAAGCAAAAGATCTCGCTCTTGCATTGGAACTGTTTACAAGTGGAAGCCTTGATGCGTTTGCTCATGAGAGCAATGTGGATGTGAATAACCGCATGGTGGTTTATGACATCATGGACTTGGGGAAACAGTTGAAAACAATGGGGCTTTTAGTGATCACTGATGCTATGTTAAATCGTGTGACGGAGAACTGGAAGAAGGGAAAGCGTACGCATATTTTTCTGGATGAGTTCCATGTTGTTTTTGAAAACGAGTATTCCGGAGCTTTTTTTAACTCTGCATGGCGTCGCTTTCGTAAGAGAAATGCATTCCCGAACGCTATCACACAGAATGTAGAGTATTTGTTAGATTCTGTGCTTGCAAGTACCATGTTGTCAAACAGTGAGTATATCGTTATGTTGAATCAGGCAGCGTCTGACCGTCAGAAGTTAGCAGAGCTATTGAATATATCTAACGAGCAGATGAGCTATATCACAAATGCAGATGCAGGATGTGGTCTGATTAAGTACGGGAGTTCCCTTGTGCCATTCGTAAATAAATTTCCGAGAAATACAAGCCTTTATAAACTGATGACCACAAAACCGGGAGAGGATAGTGCAAACCGGAATAGGCAGTAATCCCGGAAAAGGAACGATAGGAGAATCGAAAGATGATGGGAAAGAAAATCAAAACCCGACAAGTCCATAAGGATATAAAAATGTTGGATAAGGTGGTCATAAGTACGGAACATATGAAACGTACTTATGTACGCACCAAAGACAGTGCAGAGCGGACGCCGGAATCTCAGAATGAGACTCCGGCGGAGTACGCAGAGAAAAAACTATCCCATTCTGCGGATATTGCTGTTCATGAAACCGCACATCAGGTTAGAAAACAAGGCAGAAAGATGGCGAATACAGTAAAAGAAATATTCAAAACAACCACTGGAAAGGGTACGATTAAGTCTACTGCTTATTCCATCAAGACAGCAGAACATACAGCACGTATGACCATTAAAACGACACAAAAATCTGAAAAGGCAGCACAGACAGCAGCCTCAACTTCTATAAAAATGACAAAAAAGGCGGCGGTAGCAGCAAAACAGGCAGTAAGAGCAACAGAGCAGACTGCAAGAACTGTGGCGCATGCAACAATTACATCAGTAAAAGCAATCATAGTGGCAACGAAGGCTATGATTGCAGCGATTGTTGCAGGAGGATGGATTGCGGTTCTCGTCCTGATCATTGTAATATTGTTTGGCGGGATTCTCTGTATAACCGGAGGAGATAATTCCAGTACGGTAAATCCGGTCAGTGCCGAAGTAGAGGCATATGAGCCTGTTATCCGTCAATATGCGAATCAGTATGGTATAGCGGAATATGTAGAGCTGATTAAAGCAGTAATGATGCAGGA
>SFQZ01000297.1 GCA_004562915.1 bacterium | reverse complement strand
ATTTTATAAATCTATACTTATATATTATTGACATTATGTATTTTTTTTGCTATGATACAGAACAATTACCTTAATATATAATTATTTTAAAATAACACATCATGATGAAGAAAGAGAGGATCTAAAAAATGGGTACAATTATCGGTGATGGAATTACTTTTGATGACGTATTATTAGTTCCGCAGTATTCAGAAGTAACACCTAATATGATCGAATTAACAACACACCTTACAAAAAAAATCGTTTTAAATATTCCAATGATGAGTGCAGCAATGGATACTGTAACAGAGCACCGCATGGCGATCGCCATGGCTCGACAGGGCGGTATCGGTATCATCCACAAGAACATGTCCATTCAGGCACAGGCAGAGGAAGTTGACAAAGTAAAACGTTCAGAGAATGGTGTTATCACAGATCCATTTTTCCTTTCTCCGGAACACACTTTACAGGATGCTGAAGATCTCATGAGAAAGTTCCGTATCTCCGGCGTTCCGATCTGTGAGGGTGGCAAATTAGTTGGTATTATCACAAACCGTGACTTAAAATTCGAGACAGATTTCACAAAAAAAATCAGTGAGAGCATGACCTCTGAAGGTCTTATCACAGCTCCGGAAGGAATCACTTTAGACGAGGCAAAGAAAATTCTTGCAAAAGCCAGAAAAGAAAAACTTCCGATCGTAGACAAGGACTTCCATTTAAAAGGACTTATCACCATTAAGGATATTGAGAAACAGATCAAATACCCACTCTCAGCCAAAGATGATCTCGGCCGTCTTCTCTGTGGCGCCGGCGTTGGTATCACCGGAAATATGATGGAACGTGTCGATGCTTTGGTAAAAGCCCACGTTGATGTGATCGTGGTTGACTCTGCACATGGTCATTCCCGCAATATCTTAGAGGCAGTCAAGAAAATCAAAGCTGCCTACCCTGACTTACAGGTGATCGCAGGAAACGTTGCCACCGGTGCTGCTACCCGTGACCTGATCAAGGCCGGAGCTGACGCAGTGAAAGTTGGTATCGGACCTGGTTCTATCTGTACCACACGAGTTGTTGCCGGTATTGGTGTTCCTCAGATCACAGCTATCATGGACTGCTACGCTGCTGCAAAAGAGTACGGTATCCCGGTTATCGCCGACGGCGGTATCAAATACTCCGGTGATATGACAAAAGCTCTTGCTGCCGGTGCTAACGTATGTATGATGGGAAGTCTCTTTGCAGGATGTGATGAAGCTCCTGGTACTTTCGAATTATATCAGGGAAGAAAATACAAAGTTTACCGTGGTATGGGATCTCTCGCCGCTATGGAGAACGGCAGCAAAGACCGTTACTTCCAGGAAGGTGCTAAAAAATTAGTACCAGAGGGTGTCGAAGGACGTGTTGCTTACAAGGGAACACTTGAGGACACTGTTTTCCAGATGATTGGTGGTATCCGTTCCGGTATGGGCTACTGCGGCTGCCCAACGATCGAAGACCTGAAAGAAAAAGGACAGTTTGTCAAGATCTCTGCTGCAGCATTACGTGAAAGTCATCCACATGACATTCACATTACAAAGGAAGCGCCAAACTACAGTATCGAAGAATAGTTTCCGCTTCTTAATCATAGTTTATTAGATGAGGTGAATATTTTTGGACTCGGGTTCCATATTTCAGATTATTATTTTAATCATTCTGCTTTTACTTTCCGCATTTTTTTCTTCTGCGGAGACTGCACATACGACCGTAAACCGGATCCGTATGCGCTCTCTCGCAGAAGACGGGAATTCCCGTGCGGCATGCGTACTTAAAGTTACCGATGACTCCGGTAAAATGTTAAGTGCAATCTTAATCGGAAACAATATTGTCAATCTTTCTGCATCTTCCATTGCAACTTCTCTTGCTCTGGATATGTGGGGAAGTGTTGGTGCCGGAATCGCAACCGGTATTCTGACACTGTTGATTTTGATTTTCGGGGAAATTTCTCCAAAAACAATTGCAACCATTAATGCAGAAAAAATATCTCTTTCCTATTGCAACATCATTTACTGGCTGATGAAACTTCTCACT
>SFQZ01000296.1 GCA_004562915.1 bacterium | reverse complement strand
GGCTCTGCCTTACCTTATGGTATCACACCCGGACAGCATACGGAGCACATCAGCAAAGCCGTTGTGCCCCAAGATGCCGGCTGGGTGTGTATGGGTGAGCAATGAGTGGAGTGCATGGTCGGAAACGAAGTCTTTGGCCATGCAGCGGAACGGATGGCCGCTGCCTCTGTCCGGAGGGTGACCATGCAATAGTCACCATAGAACAAAGGCAACCGGACATACCTTAGCAGGGTGGTGGGAGTATGAGAACCGCGTTAGGGATAGGAGAATAAAGCCCACAGCAAGGCGAGGACTTGACGCGGATAGCCCGGCAGTTTACTGAAACGCCCAATAAACAGTACAAAATATCACGACAGAATCCTTCATCATAGGAAGGAAATCCGAGCAAAGTACGAAGTATGAAATTCAGGAATCATACAAGCAAAAAATCAAACTCACTTAAAAGCAGCATAACACATTGTCATTCAAGCAATTCTTCCGAAAGTACCATTTTTATCTGTTAATTAACTCTATAGCCTATGAAATATGACATCAGGAAACGAGGTCTCTCATGCATAATTTATAAATTTGAAAGAAAAAGGGATTATGGCAAGAATAGGATATATAGTGACAGAACTACCAGAACAGCGCATCGGGGAAGACGAACAAAGGATTCAGAAAGAGAACTGCGACTTCATCTACAGGGAGCGGTACAACGTAGAGGGGAAAACTAAAGAGCTGAAGAAACTTATGGACAATCTGAACGACAGGGATGAAGTTATCTTCTTATCAATGGCAAATGCCTTTAAAGGAGTAAGACAGCTTTGTTTATTCCTCAATATCAGTAGAATTAAAAATCTCAGAATTATATTCTTAAGGGACAGGATAGACAGTTACGGAGAGAAATATGAGAGTTCCACCGAAAATCTGCTGCACGCCATATCGACACTGACAGAAGATTCATACGCAATCAGGAAGATAAGGAAACTTTCGGAAAAAAGAGAAAGGAGCAGAAGCCAAGCCAGGCAGCTTCGCAACGAGAAATGCGTGGAGCTGTACAAAGCGGGCGTTCCGACAGATGAGATAAAAAAGCAGGTTGGTTTCAGAAGCAAAAGCTCAGTATTCAGGATTCTCAGAGCCAGTGGGGTGAAGACTGACAGGAGAAGGGATGGTGAGGAATAAAATTCAGCTATCTACTTTTATTAGAGAGTAAACATTTTCAAAAAGCATAAGCAGTTTCTTCTCAAAATCATCGGTAGGATGAAATGAGGAATAAAAAAGTAGTCCGCTGTATGAATTATAGAACATGTCAGAGACTAAAAGAAGATTCATATTGTTTTTAATTTCTCCGTTTTTCTCTGCTATAAGAAGAACATTCTTTATAAGTTCTTTTTCTCTGGCTTCTAGAGAAAGGTATTTTTCATAGAAAGAAGGATGATATCTTTGAGAATTAAGAATAAAAAAAGAAAAGGCACGTGCTGTTTCATCAACAGGAAGCTGAAGGAAATCCTGAATACGACAAAAACGCTTGTGCAAGAAACTTGCATAACTCATTAGAAAGTCATGAAGAGCAAATTTATCAGAGCCAGAAGTCTTAATCATAATATCATCTTCAACTTTAATCAGGTCAAGAAAAAAAGTATCTACAACCAACCGGAAAAGTTCAATTTTATTAGGCGCATAATGATATAAGCCACCCTTGGAAATATTTGTAGCTTTTATCATGTCGTCATAAGAAACATCTTCATAATGACGAGTAAGGAATAATTTGAAAATGGTTTTAAGTATTTCTTTTCTATTCTGCTTCATAAAGATAAGATATTATAGAAGTAAAGATATAAAAAACAAGGGAAATAATAATTTTAAAAAACAAGAAACATATAAAGAATGGTTATTAGCAAGTAAAGGCTCTCGTCAGGAGCCTTTTATGATTACCACACAATCCTCGACTTCGGTGGGAAGACCGAAAAGAGGGTATCGTGTGAAATAGGGTTGCGCTTCTTCATCAGGAGGAGTACAGACAAGTTCCGCACCGATACTTTTCAGCGTTTCATCAATCATCCTGACTTCTTCATCTGTCAG
>SFQZ01000079.1 GCA_004562915.1 bacterium | reverse complement strand
GAAAGGATATTATATTGTAAATATTGATGCGACGATCATTGCGCAGAAACCCAAGCTTCTGCCCTATATGGATACTATGATTGAAAATGTGGCAGAAGCACTGGAATTATCTGCAGATCAGGTTAATATTAAGGCAACAACAGAAGAAGGACTGGGATTTACAGGTAGTTTGCAGGGAATATCCAGTCAGGCAATCTGTGCGATCGAAAAAAGATAAACGCTGTAAAAGAATCCACGAAAAGGTTGACAAAATCGGGATTTTTGCATACACTAAGTTAAGAAATTGAAAAAAGCAGAGAACGGAAAGAGTATCTGTCTCAGTGAACACAGAGAGGGACGGTCAGCGGCTGAAAGCTGTCTCGGGAACAGGGCAGAGAAGTGCGTCCGGGAGCTGATTCGGTGAACGGTAAAGGTCAGATAGCCGGATCCGTATCCACACGTTACGTGGGAGAGGGAAAGATGAAGGTACATCCGGAAAGGATGAAAGATTCATCTTTAATAAGAGTGGAACCGCGGATTATTTCGTCTCTTGTGATGAAAAATCTGTGGTTTTTTGTATTTTAGGAAAGTCCTCTGATTTTCCTATCATATAAAAACCTCCGGGGGAATGCACACGATGCGCATAGGAAAGCTGCTCGTGGCGAAACAATCCGTAATCACTCTTGACATGGTAATTAAATTTCTCAGACAGGAGGAATAAACTTGAGTTTTATTAAATATATCAAAGAGGAATTTCAGGTGATACAGGAGCGAGACCCTGCGATCAAGACTCCTTTGGAAGTGTTACTTTATCCCAGTTTTCGAGTTATGATCCAATATCGGAGAGCACATAAACTGTATTTAAAAGGACATTATTTTCTGGCCCGTTGGATTTCCCAGCGAGCGGCAAGAAAGACCGGAATTGAGATCCATCCGGGAGCAACGATTGGAAAAGGACTATTTATTGATCATGGAAGCGGAGTGATCATTGGAGAAACAACGATTATCGGTGACAATGTTACGTTATATCAGGGAGTGACTCTGGGAGGAAATGGAAAAGAGACGGGTAAGAGACATCCTACTTTGGAAGATAATGTAATGGTCAGCGCGGGAGCAAAGATCATAGGTTCCTTTACGATCGGAGCAAATTCCAAGATTGGTGCCGGTTCTGTGGTATTAGAAGAGGTTCCGCCAAATTGTACAGTAGTGGGAATACCGGGCCGCGTGGTGCGTCAGAAAAATGTGAAAGTACCCAGAAGCAGTATGGATCATGGCCATTTACCGGATCCTATGAGGGATGATATCCGTACATTGCAGAGAGAAAATACGGAACTTACGAATCGGGTACTGGAACTTGAAAAGGAAATGCGTATATATATCAGAAAAGAAAAGGAGAATAAAGAAAATGAAGCTGTATAATACACTCACGAAAAGAAAAGAAGAGTTTGTACCTCTGGAAGAGGGTAAAGTTAAGATGTATGTCTGTGGTCCTACGGTTTACAATTTTATCCATATTGGCAATGCCCGCCCTATGATCGTTTTTGATACGGCGCGTCGTTACATGGAGTATAAAGGGTATGAAGTGAATTTTGTATCCAATTTTACAGATGTAGATGACAAGATTATTAAAAAGGCTATAGAAGAAGGGGTATCAGCGGAAGAGATTTCTGAAAGATACATCAAAGAGTGCAAGAAAGATATGGCAGATATGAATGTAAAACCTGCTACTACACATCCTCAGGCCACAAAAGAAATCAATGGTATGATTGAAATGATTCAGACGCTGATGAATAAGGGCTATGCGTATGCAGTGGATGGTACTGTATATTTTCGTACCAGAAAGTTTAATGAATACGGGAAATTATCTCACAAAAACCTGGATGACCTTCGCTCGGGTAATCGTTCATTGCTGGTATCCGGTGAAGATCAGAAAGAAGATCCGCTGGATTTCGTTCTGTGGAAGCCGAAAAAAGAAGGGGAACCATTCTGGGTATCTCCCTGGGGGGAAGGACGCCCGGGCTGGCATATTGAATGCTCTGTAATGTCTAAAAAATATCTGGGGGAAGAAATTGATATTCATGCAGGCGGTGAGGATCTTATTTTCCCGCATCATGAAAATGAGATTGCACAGAGTGAATGCTGCAACGGAAAAATATTTGCCCGTTATTGGCTGCACAATGGATTCTTAAATATTGATAATCGTAAAATGTCCAAATCTCTGGGTAATTTCTTTACCGTAAGGGAAATCGGAGAAAAGTATGACCTTCAGGTTCTACGTTTCTTTATGCTCAGCGCTCATTACCGCAGTCCTCTTAATTTCAGTCAGGAAATCATGGAGTCATCTAAAAACGCTCTGGAGAGAATTGTGACTGCAGTGACAAATCTGAAACATTTATCAGAGGCTGCACAGAGCGAAAATCTTTCAGAAGAAGAGCAGGCGCTTCTGAAAGAAATGGGAGTATACAGACAGAAATTTGAAGAAGCTATGGATGACGATCTGAATACGGCAGATGCGGTATCTGCTGTCTTTGAACTTGTAAAGTTTGCTAATACAAATGCGGGAGAAAAATCCTCGAAAGAATTTGCTGAAAAACTGAAAGAGGAGATCGTTTTCCTCAGCGACATTCTGGGATTGCTTGTGGATAAAAAAGAAGAAAGTCTGGATGATGAAATTGAAAAATTGATCGCGGAACGTCAGGCGGCCAGAAAAGCAAGAGATTTTAAACGTGCAGATGAAATTCGCGATCAGCTGCTGTCTCAGGGAATTATTCTGGAGGATACCAGAGAGGGCGTAAAATGGAAGAGAGCATAAAATATCTGATGGATCAGTTTCAGCTGAATGATCCGGATATCAGAACGTATTCTCCCCTTACATTGGCGTATATCGGCGATGGTATCTATGAATTGTATATCAGAACGATATTAGTCAAGCAGGGAAATTGTCAGGCTAATAAGCTTCATAAAAGAGCAAGCCGTCTGGTGAAAGCCCCTGCGCAGTCAGCTATGGTAGCCGTTTTGGAACCATTATTTACGCCGGAAGAAGAAGCAGTGTATAAAAGGGGAAGAAATGCCAAATCCTATACGACGGCAAAAAACGCTACAACAGGAGAATATCGCCGCGCTACAGGTTTTGAAGCAGTGATGGGATATCTGTATCTGACCGGACAATATCACAGAATGATAGATTTGATCAAAATCGGATTGGAGGCGCTGGATGACGGAAAATAAAATCGAGGGAAGAAATGCCGTGCTGGAAGCATTTCGTTCAGGAAAGACTATAGATAAACTGTATATTCTGGACGGATGCCAGGACGGACCGGTAAAAACCATTGCCCGCGAGGCGAAAAAACATGAAACCATTATTAATTATGTAAAAAAAGAGCGACTGGATCAGTTGTCGGAGACAGGAAAGCATCAGGGGGTGATCGCTGTAGCGGCATCCTATGAATATGTGACTGTGGAGGATATTTTGCAGCGAGCCAGAGAAAAAGGTGAGCCTCCGTTTATTCTTCTGCTGGATAATATTGAAGATCCACATAATCTGGGAGCGATGATTCGTACAGCGAATCTGGCGGGAGCCCATGGAGTGATCATCCCTAAACGGAGAGCGGTAGGTCTTACCGCAGTGGTTGCAAGAACTTCAGCGGGAGCTTTGAATTATACACCGGTTGCCAAGGTTACCAATCTGAAGGCAACGATGGAACAGCTGAAAAAAGAAGGTATGTGGTTTGTCTGCGCAGATATGGGCGGAACACCATATTATGATCTGGATCTGAAAGGTTCTATCGGCCTTGTAATTGGAAATGAAGGTGAAGGAGTAAGCCGTCTGGTAAAAGAAAACTGTGATTTTGTGGCATCAATTCCCATGAAAGGCGATATAGATTCTCTGAATGCTTCTGTTGCTGCGGGGATTCTGTCATTTGAGATTGCGCGCCAGAGAGGATGAGGATGAAAGATTATACACAGTTTACGGATGAAGAACTGATAGATATGCTCCGCCAGGGTGAACCGGATGTGATGGATTATATCATTGACAAATACAAATCCATGGTTCGGAAAAAGGTCAGAGTTTTATATCTGGTAGGCGGTGATCAGGATGACCTGATTCAGGAGGGGATGATCGGACTTTTTAAGGCTGTGAGAGATTATCGGAAAGAAAAAGACGCTTCTTTTCGTACTTTTGCCCAGCTTTGTGTGGATCGCCAGCTTTACCATGCGATTCAGTCTTCAAACAGGCAAAAGCATCAGCCCCTGAATTCTTATGTGTCGATTAACAGTGAAGAATGGGAAGAAGAGGTATACAATATCTTTCAGCAAAGCCCTGAAAACATTGTGATTGCCCAGGAAAATGCGGCACACCTGGAAAAGAAAATCCGGAAGCAGCTGAGCAGTTTTGAAAATCAGGTGCTTATGATGTATCTGGACGGAGATAATTATCTTCAGATTGCAGAGAAGCTTGGTAAAACACCGAAATCTATTGATAATGCTCTCCAGAGAATCAGAGGAAAAGTCAAGGAATGCGTTGGTGTACAAATATCGTCAAAAAACTGAAAATAATACTTGACTTTTACATCCCTTTTTGCTAAACTATCTAACTGTAGCGGACAGAAAAAGCTGTCAGAAAGCTACAGATGCTGATGTGGCTCAGTCGGTAGAGCGTCGCCTTGGTAAGGCGGAGGTCACGGGTTCGATTCCCGTCATCAGCTTTTTTTGTTGCCGGAAAAGACCGTCAAAGTATTAGTTTTATTGATATTCTGGCGGTTTTTGATTTGTTTATTACTGAAAAAGGGACAAATAAGGGGTATTTTATCATTCACCGTGGAGCACTAGGAAGGATAAATACAGTAAATATAGATTTTTTGTAAATTTATGATATACTATATCTATAATGATGTGGAAAATGACAGAATTTGTGGGGGATGAGTTTTGAAAGAAACCAATGGTCAAAGAAAAAAACAGCAAAAAGAAGCTGCCCTCCAGACAGACGCACTTATGGAAATCAGTGAAGAAATGACCCGTCTGATAAACGGATATGGGACTATGGATATGGCTGATTTTCTGATGGCTGCACGGATGACAAAAAAGAAGCAGCGAAACTGTTTACAGAATACTGTCTGTCGGAAGAAAATCAGAAATTAGCTCAGGAAAAAGGATTTGGCAGACATGATGATTATCAGTCGGATGATCCGGGACTGGACGGGACAGGATATCTGACAGCACAAAAAGTCTGGAAGCAGAACAAAAACGGAGGAAGACCGGTTGTAGCTGTTTTTGTGGCAGATGTATCCGGATCTATGGGAGGGGAACCGCTGAATTCCCTGAAATCGTCATTGGTAAACGCATCCGCCTGTATTGGTCAGGAACATTATATCGGACTTATTAGCTATTCCGGTGATGTGACTATAAATCTTCCGATCAATAAATTTGATGCGCGGCAAAAAGCATATTTTTGCGGAGAAGTAAAAAGTCTTTCAGAAGCCGGGACAACCGCAACTTATGATGCGGTTCTCGTAGGATTGAATATGCTGCAGGAGAAGACACAGGAATTGAAAGAATCCGGTGTGGAGAATGTTAAGCAGATGATGTTCGTTCTGACAGACGGTGAGCAGAATGAAGGATACAGTCTGGATCGGATTACACCGATCGTTGCAGGATTACAGGTACCCGTATATACCATATCCTATAATTATCTGGATGATAACGGTGAACTGGAGAAACTTTCGGCAATCAATGAGGTATCTGCTTTGAAAGCAAGCAGTGATGATATCGTGAATCAGCTCCGGAACCTCTTTAATGTAGAATTGTAGGCAAACTATTGACACGATTTCTTATGCTATATATAATAAAAATATCAGAAATCTGATATAATAATATTTTGTAACTGAATAATTCATTCTGGTAGGTGAGGTTACCACAGGGATTTGGTTTTTCCTAAGGTTGCTGCCGCAAAAACGTGGAGACACGATTCGCTGGTCAGCAGGATATGTCGGTTCAAGGCATAACCTAATGCAACTTTTAAGCCCTGTGATGCTAAAGCTTGAACATAGTTTGAAAAAAAGATCAGGTATCAGGACTCCGCCAGAGTGAAAGCTTTAGCGGAGTTTTTTGTGTTATCTTGGTGGGAGTCAAATCTCCTTCCAAGATAAAGCCTCCGGAGTTTGGAACAAATCAGAAAGGCAGGTGAGGTAAATGGATGCGGACGGCAGTTATTATACGAAGCGGAAAATTGAAAAGTTAATAACGAAAGGAAGAGATTGTAATGAACAGAACTATTTTTATGGAATTACTGGCAAAAAAAGATTTCAGAGCAATCAGGAGCATCCTCGGAGTTATGAATGTAGTAGATATTGCCTCACTGCTTTCGGAACTGGAGGATAAAGAACTGGTACAGGCATTCCGGCTGATCACAAAGGATAAAGCAGCCGATGTCTTTGCTTATATGAATAATTCCATGCAGACAAAACTGGTGGAAATGTTTGCGGAAAAAGAATTGAAAGAGCTTCTGGATGAGCTTTACCTGGATGATACGGTAGATATGCTGGAAGAACTTCCGGCAAATCTCGTTACAAGAATTCTGGATGTGGTGGACGGCGAAAAGAGAAGCAGAATCAATCAGCTTCTGAACTATCCGGATGACAGTGCCGGAAGCATTATGACAACGGAATATGTGGATTTTAACAAAAAGATGACAGTTGCCGAGGCTATGAGCCATATTAAAAAAGTAGGAATCCACAAAGAAACTATCTATACCTGCTATGTGTTGGAAGCCAGAAAACTAATTGGTATTGTAACGGCAAAAGATCTGATGACAGCGGATGATGATAAAAAAATTCAAGAACTGATGGAGACGGAGATTATTTCTGTTCACACTCACGATGATCAGGAAGAAGTTGCCAGACTATTTTCAAAATATGACCTGCTTGCCATTCCTGTTCTTGATAATGACGGACTGATGGTGGGAATTGTCACGGTAGATGACGCCATGGATGTCGTTGTGGATGAGGCAACTGAGGATATCACAATCATGGCGGCCATGAATCCCAGTGAGAAAACATATTTTGAGACATCTGTCTTTTCACATGCGAAAAACCGTTTTCTGTGGCTTTTGGTACTGATGCTTTCTGCAACGGTGACCGGTACGATCATTACCCATTATGAGGATGCTTTTGCGGCAATCCCGATTCTTGTGTCCTTTATTCCGATGCTTATGGATACAGGTGGAAATTGTGGCTCACAGAGTTCCACATTGATTATCCGGGGACTTGCATTGGAAGAGATAAAATTCAGAGATCTTTTCAAAGTTATTTTTAAAGAATTCAGAATTGCGCTCCTGGTAAGCGTTGGTCTTGCGCTGGCGAATGGAATCAGGATATATATTATGTACCGGAATCTACAGCTGGCCTGTGTTATTGGTGCTTCTTTGATTGCCACAGTGATCATAGCTAAAATGATTGGCTGTACACTGCCGTTATTTGCAAAAAAAATACATCTGGATCCTGCAATTATGGCGGCACCGTTGATCACAACCCTGGTAGATACTTGTTCTATCGTGATCTATTTTACAATTGCTACTCGTGTATTTGCTCTCTGAAAGGCATATCATGACGGCTTTGTATTTGATATTCTTTTGGTGAACAGTGATGCCATTCTTTAAAATATCGGGAGAAATGCTGAATATTGGAAAAACCGCAAAGAGCGGCAACCTGCTGAACCTGCAGAGCTTCATTAGTCAGGAGCGTCCTGGACTTTTCCATGCGTGCCTGCAGAAGCTCTGCTTTTGGTGTTGACTGAAAAAATAATTTATAATAATGATAAAATTGACTTTTGGCTATATTGCTTTCCTGACACAACCGTTGAATGGACCAATTATCTTCACAGGTACGCAGCATTTGCAGACGAAGATGCTGGAAAGTCTCCAGGAGGGTAGATGACTCCGGAGAAGTTTCATAAGGTGGTTTGGAAAGAGAACGTGCTAACTGGAGAAAGATTTCTTCTGTCAGATTTTCTAACCGCTTTTCATAAAAAGGTTCTTTCGATAGATATTCTTGCTGTATTTCCTGCATAAGAGAATCTAATTTCTGAAAATTATCCGGATATAAAAGTTGATTTGCAGGAATGTGATACCGATTTTCAAAAAATAAATCTGTGGAAAAATGCATATAACTGTTGCGGAACTTCCGTACAGCCTGATAATGCTGGCAGAATCCGGGAGTATAGAGCATACAGGCATTTTCGCGGGAAATGATCAGTTGATCTTTCAGATAGATTTTCATCGGAGTTTTCAGCAAAAGAAAAAGATAATCACCGCTTCCGCCGGGGCGGTAAATACGGTCACAGTCATAATTCGTACGGTTAAATTCACAGTAATTCAAATGAAACATAATATTCTCCTTTTATGATTTGTATAACGAAAATATTGAGGCTGCAGGAAAGGTGTTTTTTCCACTAATGTCAGGTCGCTCGATTTTTTTACGCCCCCTACGAATCCAAAATTATCATAGTATAAGACCGGAAGAAAAGTCAAGTTTATCGGAAGAAAGGCAATGTAAAAATAACATGGACACGCTAAAATAAGAGTATAAAATAATGATTATACAGGAGGTTTACATAAAATGAAAAAAGCGGAATTGATTGTGGATAAGCATTTTCTTGTAAGTGAGGTAGACAAAAGGATCTATGGTTCTTTTATTGAACATCTGGGTCGGGCGGTTTATGAAGGTATTTATCAGCCGGGCAGTCCTTTTGCAGATGAGGAAGGACTTCGTAAAGATGTGATTGAACTGGTTCGAGAACTGCAGGTTCCTGTGGTACGGTATCCGGGCGGCAATTTTGTCTCAGGATATCATTGGGAGGATGGTGTAGGACCAAAAGAGCAGCGTCCGGCGAAAGTGGATCTGGCATGGCAGGTGATTGAAACCAATGAATTTGGGCTCAATGAATTTACTTCCTGGGCAAAAAAGGCCGGATCCGATGTGATGATGGCAGTGAATCTGGGTACCCGGGGTCCGGAGGATGCAAAAAATATCCTGGAATACTGTAATTTTAAAGAAGGAACTTATTACAGTGATCTTCGAAGAAGTCACGGATACAGGGAACCACACAATATCAAGCTGTGGTGTATGGGAAATGAAATGGATGGCCCGTGGCAGATGGGACACAAAACTGCTGTAGAATACGGACGTGCAGCACAGGAGACAGCCCGACTGATGAAAATGATGGACCCGACTATAGAGACGGTAGCCTGTGGAAGTTCCAGCCTGATGATGGATACTTTTGGAAGCTGGGAGGAGACGGTTCTGGATATCAGTTATGATCAGACGGATTATCTGTCTCTGCATCAGTATTATGGCAACAGGGATGATGATACTCCGGACTTTCTTGCAAGTAATGTGGGTATGGATAAATTTATCAGTTCTGTAGTTTCTATCTGTGACTGCGTTAAGGCAAAGAAGAGAAGCAAAAAAAATATCAATCTGTCATTTGATGAATGGAATGTATGGTATCATTCTAATGAGGCGGATGAGAAACTTGAAAAATGGGTAAAGGCTCCGCATCAGCTGGAGGATGTTTATAATTTTGAGGATGCTCTTCTGGTGGGAAGTATGCTGATCACACTTCTTCGCCATGCGGACAGAGTTAAGATTGCGTGTATGGCACAGCTGGTCAATGTGATTGCTCCGATCATGACATCCGATACCGGAGCATGGCGTCAGACGATCTTTTATCCCTATATGTATACCAGCAAACATGGCAGAGGAACGGTTCTGAATACTGTAGTAAAAGCGCCTGTATATGAAAGTAAGACATATGGAGAGGCTTCCTATCTGGATTCTGTCATGATTATGAATGAAGAGGAAGAAGCACTTACGATTTTTGCTGTAAATAAGTGTCTGGATGAGGATATGGAGCTGACTTGTGATCTTCGTCAGTTTGCAGATTATCATCTGGCAGAGCATGTGGTACTGTCCCATCCGGATATGAAAGCAGTAAATACACAAGAGCATCCGGACACTGTGATTCCTTATGCAGGCAGCACGGTTAAAATAGAAAATGGACATCTGAGCGGAGTACTTGGCAAGCACAGCTGGAATATGATACGTCTGTCAAAATAGAATGATGCAAAGGAAGGTAAGGAGTGCAAAATTATGGTTAGAAAAACAAAAACAGCAGTAGTGGAACACGCGAGAGGCGGAGAAGGAAGCGTAGAATTTCATCATATTTTATCAGCGGAAGAACTGAACGGACACGGTTCCCTGTATGCTCTGGCAGTTCTTCGGCCCCACAGCAGTGTAGGCTGGCATCAGCATATGGGTAATACGGAGCCGTACTTTATTTTAAAAGGCAAAGGTATTTTTGTGGATAATGACGGCAGCCGGACAGAAGTGGGACCGGGGGATGTGTGTGTAATCGATGTGGGACAGAGTCATTCACTGGAAAATCCGACAGATGAAGAACTGGTGTTTATGGCACTGATATATAATGAATAAAACTGTGTCAGCACCGATGAAGGAAAGGCTGGGATCATTATGAAAGATACGAAACAACAGTGGTTTAAAGAAGCAAAATTTGGTCTGTTTATTCATTTTGGCTTATACGCACTTCTGGAAGGCGAATATCGCGGAAAGAAAACAGAGAATATTGCAGAATGGATTATGAATGATCTGGATATTCCAAAAGAAGAATATGAAAAGCTTGCTTCCCGATTCAATCCGGTTCATTTCAATGCGCAGGAAATTGTTTCCAAGGCAAAATCATGGGGTATGCGATATATTGTACTGACTTCCAAGCATCATGAAGGATTTGCCATGTATAATTCACAATGTTCTTCTTATAATATTATGAATACACCTTATGGGAAAGATTTGTTGAAAGAATTAAAAGATGAATGTGATAAACAGGGTATGAAAATGGGATTGTATTATTCTCAGGCCCAGGACTGGGATGATCCTGATGGATACATGGCTCATAAGGATAATAGCAAAAAGAATTTCAGACGCTATCTGGATGAAAAATGTATTCCACAATTGAAAGAGATTTTGACTCAGTATGGTGAAATCGCATTAATCTGGTTTGATACTCCTATGGGAACAACTCCGGAAGAAAGTCAGGAACTTGTAAATGTTGTCAAGAGTATTCAGCCGAATTGTATTGTAAGCGGTCGTATTGGAAATGGATTGGGAGAATATATGACGACAGGAGATAATTTTATTCCTTCTGTACCTTTTGAAGGCGACTGGGAAGTACCGGCAACTTTAAATGATACATGGGGATTCAGCCGGTTTGATCATAACTGGAAAAATCCCGAGAAATTAATTCGTCTTTTGATCAAAATTAACGCCAGAGGAGGAAATTATCTTTTAAATATAGGACCGAAAGCAGATGGAACAATACCGGAGGAATCTATAAAGATTCTTGATCGTGTTGGTGGTTATGTGCATGACAATGAAGATAGCTTTTTTGGAACATTCCGGGTGCCGCAGTATGCATATGAAATCCAGGAGGTATTGTTTACTGCAAAGCCCGGGAAGCTATTTATTCATGTGGTGGAACCGATCGGAAGATACCGACTGGAAATTCTGAATATGAACAATACTATACAGAGAGTCAGTATTATCAAAACAGGAGAAGAATTAGAATATCATTATGGCAGGACATGTGAGGGAGATGGATATATGAATATCGTTCTTCCTGAGAATTACCGGTATGCAGATTATTATTGTATCTGTGTGGAATACGAAGAAGAATATCCTGTTTTTGAAGAAATACGTGATAAAGACTGAGTGGCAAAAAGAGCGGGAACCAATGATATCAAGGATATCGGTGGTTCTCGCTTTTTCTCATTTCCCCCGGTGTGCAGTTGAATTGTTCTTTGTACATTTTCATGAATAGCTTATAATTGGTAAAGCCATGCAGCTCCAGCAGTTCCTG
>SFQZ01000078.1 GCA_004562915.1 bacterium | reverse complement strand
AATCATCACCGAGTAGGATTCCCAAAGTAAAACAGCCCCGAATTGACGGGGCTAATGTTTCACTTATTTTGGGACATTTTCAAAAATGCTTGACAGAACCGGAAACCGGACACGTGTCTGTCGCAAGAAATTCCTGGAGATGAAACCGGATGGAATCGCTGTTGCAGGTGCAAATGAAGGATGGTTCACCCGTATGCAGGACTGGCTGATGGGTGCTTATACATTTGTTCCGGCAAAATCTGAGACATTGGTTGTAAGAGATTATGTTGCACTGGATACAGATACAAGCAAAGTTACCTGTGTTGCGGCAAGTGATCAGTACAAAGAAGGATTGAAATTTATCAATGAGCTGTATGAGATTGGTGCTATCTATGATGGTGACTTCACACAGACAAGTGAGCAGATGAAGACTCTGATCAATCAGGAAGATGAACCGGTTCTGTTCTTCACAGCTGGAACTATTTCTGATGCCATTGACTCTGCTTCCAACAACGAACTGTATAGACATTATGAAGCTATGGCTCCGATCGCAGGTCCTGACGGAACACGTATCGCATGGACAGAACCGAACTATGGTGTAAGCTCCGGAGCAGTTTGTATTACAGATAATTGTGAAAATGTAGAAGCAGCTCTTCGTTGGATTGATTTCTTCTATAGCGAGACTGGTGACCTTTGCTCACAGTATGGTCCTGATGAAGGAACAGACTGGGTACTGGATCCGGAAGGAAAAGTTGGTCTGAACGGTGAGCCGGCTCTTTATGAAGTACTGAATACTTATTCTGCTGAAGCACAGAATCATGACTGGCAGGACGTTGGTATCCGTGTAGCTACAGAGTCTTATCGCCTTGGACAGGCTGTTGAAGCTGATGTAGATCCATATTCACCAGATGGTCTGGAAAGACTGCTGTTTGATGCTACGGAAGAACTGTATGAGCCATATGGTGCGAATACAAATATTGTTAACCTGAATGAATTGAAGATTACAGATGAGGAAAGCACTGATGTTTCCACTATCGCAGTTGAGGTTGAAAAAGCTATTGAAGAGAATTCTGTAGCATTTATGACAGGTGCAAAAGACATTGACGCTGAGTGGGATACTTATATTCAGGATCTTGATAAAGCAGGTCTGCAGACACTTCTGGAGATGTATCAGACTGCATATGATAGATCAAATTCCGCTGAATAATAAAACAATGCAGTTTTTGTGAAGAATAACTGCAGATAAAGACATAAGAGGAGCAAACTGCCCGTTGTTATGGCGGGCAGTTTTGTCATAAAGGAGGTACTTGTATGGCAAATAAAGTAAAAGCAGTACCCGCCAAGAAAAAAAGTAAGTTGAAATCCTCTAACTGGCAGTTCTGGGCGATTATTGCACTGCCGGTGATTTATGCGATTGTGTTTGCTTATATTCCCATGGGCGGAATTATTATAGCTTTTAAAGATTACAGTATTCGTAAAGGTATTCTGGGAAGCAGCTGGGTTGGTTTGAAATATTTTAAACAGTTTTTAACTTCCCCAAACAGTGTCCTTGTAATTAAAAATACGTTTATACTTGGTATCTATACATTGTTAGCCAACTTCCCGATCCCTGTTTTGCTTGCTATTGCAATTAATGAGATTGGAAACAGAAGATTTAAAAAGACGATGCAGATGGTTACTTATGCACCATATTTTATCTCTGTTGTAGTACTGGTTGGTATGATGATGCAGATGATGGATCTGAGATCCGGTATTATCAATGTTCTCCTTCAGAAAATCGGTATTAATCCGATCAATTTCTTCGGTGATGCGGGGATTTTCAGGCATTTATATGTTTGGAGCGGTGTATGGCAGACGGCAGGATATTCGTCTATTATTTACGTGGCAGCTCTGGCAGGTGTAAGTCCTGAGCTGCAGGAAGCGGCAATCGTGGATGGTGCCAGCAGAGTGCAGAGAATTCTGCACGTGGACATTCCGGCTATTATGCCTACCGTTATCATTATGCTGATCTTCGACTGTTCCAATATCGTAAGTATTGGTATGGATAAGATTTATCTGATGCAGAATTCACTGAATACATCTGTATCAGAAGTTATCTCCACCTTTGTTTATAAAGTCGGTGTAGTTAACTCGAACTTTGGATTTTCAACGGCTGCAGGTTTGTTCCAGTCAGTTGTCGCCTTTGCATTGTTAGTTATCGTAAACCAAATCTGTAAGAAAATTACAGAGACCAGTCTGTGGTAGGGGGTGCAGAGCATGAAAACGTCAAAGTTTCGTTATATGAGCCCAGGGGATAAAGCGTTTACTATCATCAATTATGTATTTCTGGCAATTATATTTGTCGTGATTGCATATCCTCTGCTTTATGTAGTAGCAGCTTCTTTTTCTGACCCACAGGCGGTTGTCAGGGGCGATGTGGTATTGCTCCCGGTAAATCCTACTTTGAGAGGTTATAAAGCAGTATTCCAGAATGGAAAGATCATGACAGGTTTCCTGAATTCGTTTATCTATCTGTTCGCAGGTACTGCACTGAATCTGGTTATGACGATGCTGTGTGCATACCCATTGTCCAGAAAAGAATTCCGGGCCAGAGGATTTTTGTCTATGTTCTTTGTATTTACTATGTATTTCAGCGGTGGTATGGTTCCATCCTACATTCTGGTAAATAAATTAGGTCTTCTGAATACCAGATGGGCTATGATTATTCCGACTGCGATGTCGACCTATAATATGATCATCTGCCGTACTTATATTGTGAACTCGATTCCGGATGAACTTTATGAGGCGTCTCAGATGGACGGATGTTCCCCGTTCCGGTATCTGCTTAGTGTTGTCACTCCTCTGAGCAAACCAATCCTTGCAGTACTTACTTTGTACTATGGTGTTGCAAAATGGAATGACTACTTCAATGCAATGCTTTACTTGTACAAAGATGATCTGCAGCCATTGACGATTGTTATGAAAGAAATCCTGATCATGAGTCAGGTGGATATGACCAAAGTTACGGATGCATCTGCTGTTTCCAAACTGCAGGGCATGTCGGAATTATTAAAATATTCTACAATAGTTGTAGCTTCCCTCCCGGTTATGTTAATATATCCTTTGATTCAGAAACATCTGGTAAAAGGAGTAATGATAGGAGCGGTAAAGGGGTAAATATCATGAATAATTATATTTTGGAATGTTGTGTGGACAGTGTTGAGTCCGCACTGAATGCAGTAATAGGCGGCGCAAGCCGCCTGGAGCTGTGCGCAAATCTCCCGATCGGCGGAACGACACCGGATCTGGCATTGTTTCACCAGATTCGAAAGGAATCAGATATACGAATGCATATTTTGATACGTCCCCGTTTTGGAGATTTTTGTTACAGCGAATATGAAATGGAGATCATGCGTGAAGAAATCCGCATGTTCCGGGAAGCAAAGGCCCAGGCAGTAGTGATTGGAGTACTGGATGCAGATGGAAATCTGAATCTTTCCGCAATGGAAAAGCTTATACAGGAAGCTGATGGTATGGATATTACGTTGCACAGGGCTTTTGATATGTGTAGAGATCCTTTCCGGGCTTTGGAGGAAGCTATCCGTCTTGGTGTCAATACAATACTCACATCCGGTCAGCAGCAGTCCTGCTGGGAGGGCAGGGAACTGATCCGCAGACTGATCGGGCAGTCGGAAGGAAAAATCGATATTATGGCAGGCGGCGGAGTAGGGGCGGAAGTCATCCGCAAACTTCGTCCTGTAACAGGGGGAACCAGCTACCATATGTCCGGAAAAGAGACGTTGGACAGTGCTATGCGATACCGGAAAAAAGAGGTAAGTATGGGACTTCCGTCTTTGAGCGAGTATGAGATCTGGCAGACCTCAGAGAAAAAAGTCAGAGAGGCAGCAGAAGTGCTGAAAAAATTAAATTAAGAAAAACGTGATGACAAAGGAGAAAGTATGTTTACACAGCAGTTTTTACAGGAAATTGAACAGGCTTTTGAAGAACAGATGAAACGACTGGGAGAACGGAAAGTACAGATTGTCCGCTTACTGGAGAAATGCTCCGATCAGGAGGCAGAAGCACTGAAGTGTCTGTATGCATCCATGCCGGTCAGTGATGCGATTGATTACTCTCCGGAACTTTTTCTTTCTTATGCAAAGCATGGGGTTTTTCTGTGGGAAAAGGGACCTTTTGCGGGAAAAATCCCGGAAAAACTGTTTGCAGGATATGTGCTGCATCACAGAGTGAACAATGAAGATCTGACAGACAGCCGTCCTTTCTTTTATGAGCAGTTGAAAGATGATGTAGAAGAAAAGGATATGGAGGAAGCGATTCTGGCTGTCAATTACTGGTGTGCTTCCCAGGCTACTTACCGGACAACGGACGGAAGGACGGCAAGTCCGGCTTGTGTGTACCGCTCTGCGTACGGAAGATGCGGAGAGGAATCCACATTTGCAGTTACGGCACTTAGAAGTGTGGGAATTCCGGCAAGACAGGTGTATGTACCTTTGTGGTCTCACTGCGATGATAATCATGCATGGGTAGAGGTGTGGTGCAGCGGAGAATGGAAGTTTCTGGGAGCCTGTGAACCGGAAGAAGTACTGAATAAAGGCTGGTTTACCAATGCTTCGTCCAGAGCGATGATGGTTCATTCCCGTTGGTTCCTGCCGGGAGATCCGGAAGAGGATATTGTGGGAAGAGCAGGAATGTCTCAGGTCTTGAATCAGCTGAAACGCTATGCGAATCCTGCAAAGCTGGAGGTGACTGTTCTTAAGGAAGATCATACGCCTGCTGCAGGAGAGGAGATTCGTTTTTATGTTATGAATTATTCCCATTTGGGAGAGATTGCGTCAGTTTGTACGGATGAAAACGGAAAACAGATTCTTGAGACAGGGCTCGGCACTATCTTTTTGTCCGTATCCGGGAAAGAAGGATATGGAGAAGTCTTTGTGGATACCCGGGAACAGAAAAACTGTGTGATCATGTTGAAAAAGGAAAACCTATGTAGCTCGGAAAAGGGCTGGGAAGGGTTGATTATCCATGCACCGAAAGATGCACCGATCAATCGATGCGCACAGACGGAAGAGGAGATCGCCCGTGGAAGGAGGAAATTGGCAGCTGTCACATTGCAAAGACAGGAGAAAGAGAACGGTTTCTATGATCCGGAACTGGCAGAAAGTGTGACAGAAGCATTTTCAGAGAAAGATAGAGAGCGCTGCTGCGAGATCATGCAAATGGCCAGAGGCAATCAGAAGGAAATCGCTGAATTCCTTTCAAGGACGTCCGACGGCAAATGGCCGGAAAACTGGAAACTGGACATTCTGAATTCTCTGAGAGAAAAAGACTATCTGGATATTACGGCAGATATACTGGAAGAGCACTGCAAAGAAACAGCAGAATATGAAAGCACGTATCCGGATGATATACTGATACCTTATATACTCTGCCCACGAGTGGGAAATGAAATGATCCGTCCTTTCCGTGGGTTTATCCGATCCTGGCTGGGACAGGAAAAAAGGCAGGAGCTGCAAAACAATCCGGAAAGAGTTTGGAAACTTGTGGAAGATACACTGACAGAGAATCCGGATCTGGAATATGAGAATTTGATTACTTCCGCAAAAGGTGCACTTACCAGCGGATATGGAAGCAGACTGACCAAAAAGGTGATCAGTGTACAGATTCTTAGAACCATCGAAGTTCCGGCCCGCCTGAATCCTGCGGATGAGATTCCGGAGTTCTGGAAAGATGGTCATTTTGTTCCGCTGGAACAAAGCGGCATAAAAGAAGCGGAAAGAACGGCGGCTATTGTGGTACACAGACAGGAAAATAAAAGCTGGACATACTTTCAGAATTGGACGATCTCACGGTTTGAACAAGACGGATATAGGGTGCAGATGTTGGGTGCGGAAGAAGGGGAAGAAATCTACGGAACGATTCCGTTATTCCCTGGAAAATATCGAATCCTCACATCCAACCGCCTTCCGAATGGCAACATTTTTGCCAGGAAGCTGGCATTTGAGCTAAAAGATGGTGAGAGCAGGGATATCTGGCTGGAACAGACAGAGGCCAGTCCGGAGGATTTACTGGAAGATAATGATATTACAGATTTTACACTCAGAAAAGAGGATGGAACCAGATGTAAGATTTCTGATCTGGTAAAAGAGAACAGAGGATTATTTATCTGGCTTGAGGAGAGTAAAGAACCAACAGAACATATTTTAAATGAGATTTATCAGAGACAAGAGGCGTTTGGGCAGCTGCCAGCCAATATTTATTTTGTAATCCGGGATTTGAAGGTAAAAGAGGATCCTACCCTCAAAAGAACATTGAAAGGTGTTTCCGGAGTGGAATTTTTACTGGATGATTTCGATGCAGATATGAGTGTGCTGGCACGAAGAATGTATCTGGAGCCGGGGAAACTGCCGTTGATCGTGATCATCGACCAGTCCATGAAGGGGATTTACGGAATGGCCGGTTATAATGTGGGAACGGCGGATATGATATTAAAAATATTAAATATGTATAAATAAGGGATTGCAGGAGGATTGACACATGAATAAAGTAGTTGAAGAAAGAACAAAAAGAACAGAGTGGTATCGGGATGCCAGATTTGGTATGTTTATTCATTGGGGATTGTATTCGATTCCGGCAAGAGGAGAATGGGTTCGTAGTATCGAAGAAATTCCCCATGAAGAATATGCACCTTTTATGGATGAATTCACCACAGAAAATTATAATCCGAGAGAGTGGGCAAAACTGGCGAAGGAAGCAGGAATGAAATATGCGGTTCTTACAGCAAAGCATCATGATGGTTTCTGTCTGTATGATACAAAGTTGACTGACTTTAAATCAACCAATGCTCCGTGCAAACGCGATCTGGTAAAAGAATTTCTGGAAGCATTCCGTGCGGAAGGAATCAAAGTTGGACTTTATTTTTCGATTATTGACTGGCGTCATCCGGATTTTCCACATTATGGTGATATGCACCATCCGATGAGAAATCATCCGGAGTGTTCCAATGAAAACAGAGATTTTGACCGCTATCTGGAATTTATGTTCGGTCAGATCAAAGAACTTCTGACAAACTATGGAAAATTGGATCTGATGTGGTTTGATTTCTCTTATGGCGAAATGAAATGTGAAAAATGGAAAGCGGACAAGCTGATTGAGATGGTTCGTTCTATCCAGCCGTGGGTGATCATTGATAACCGTCTGGAAGGAAGTGCGGAAGATGCAGGTACGATCCGTACTCTGAATCCTACGGAATACTCCGGAGATTTTGCTTCACCGGAGCAGATGATCCCACCGGCAGGGCTCAGAGATGAAGGCGGCAATCCGATTCCGTGGGAAGCATGTATTACATTGAATAACCATTGGGGATATGCGGCGCACGATCATCATTATAAATCAGCAAAAATGGTCATCCACATGCTGGTGGAATGTGTCAGCAAAGGAGGCAATCTTCTGCTGAATGTAGGACCAAATGCGAAAGGTGAGATTCCGGAGGAGTCCGTACAGATTCTTCGTGAAGTCGGAGCCTGGATGAAGAAAAATGGAAGAAGTATCTATGGAAGTGGATATGCAGAGCTTCCAAAACCGGAATGGGGACGTTTTACAAGAAAAGGAAATATACTGTATGCCCATGTGATGGAAGAACAGGCAGGGGCAATCTGCCTTCCGAGTATGGCAGGAAAAATTGAAAAAATGCGTCTGGTGAGCGATAATTCTGAGATTAAAGAAAGCTTTTTCTGGAATCTGAAAGAATATGCAGAAAATGCATTTTTCTTCTTTGATCCGATGGCGTCTGACTGCTATCCGCTTCCGGATGAGAACGATACAGTTATTGAAATCGTTCTGAAGGAGGATTAAACCTTTATGACACATATAGTTTTTGAACCGACAGGCAGTTGTATGATACGGTTTGTATCCGAACCGGAGCAGCTGGATGAGCTGGGACTTTCTTACATAAAAGAAATATACAAACCGGAATATTTGAATACTTTTTTTGTACCAAAAAGTGATGGGAGCAGTGTTCTGCTGGTAGGAATCGGAGAAGAGGATCCGCAAGAAGTAAATACTGCAAAAGAATTGTCCGGAGCGTCCTGTAAGGAAATGCGGAAACTTAGGATTTCTGCATTTACTTTCAGCCTCAGCCCTTATTTTACTGAAAGTTCCAAAGAGACGATGCGGGCCTTTTTTGAAGGTATTTTCCTGGTGACAGGAAAAGCAAAGACATATAAAACAGATGTGGAGGAAATCACCTATACGATAGGTGTTCCGGAAATGACCGGAGAATACAAAGATGCTCTGGAAGAAGGGCGTCTTCTTGCGGAAAATATCCTTTTTGTCAGAGATCTTGTAAATATGCCGGCGAATGATCTGTGGCCGGAGAAACTGGCGGAAGAATTTGTCCGCTTTGCTGAAGGGACGGGGATTGAGACAAAAATCCTCCATGCAGATGAGCTGAAACAGATGAAAATGGGAGGACTGCTCGGCGTAGGACTGGGCAGCGAATTCCCGCCTTGTCTGCTGGTGATGCGCTATACAGGAGATGAAAGCACACAGGAGAGAACCGGACTTATCGGAAAAGGCGTTACAGTGGATACCGGCGGTTATTGTCTGAAATCAGGCAAATCTATGTATGGAATCCGCGGGGATATGGCGGGTGCTGCAGCCGTAGTGGGTGCATTGTGTGCTCTTGCCAGAAGAAAAGCAAAAGTAAATGTATCAGCCGTGCTGCCTCTCTGTGAAAATCGGATATCCGGAGGAAGTATGGTAGCGGGGGATGTACTTACTACCTACAGTGGTAAAACAATTGAAGTCGGCAATACGGATGCAGAAGGAAGATTGATTCTTGTGGATGCAGTGACCTATGCGATCCGTGATGAGAAAGTCAGCCGTGTGCTTGATATCGCCACGCTCACAGGAGTGGTTGTAGACATGTTTGGATTTACTATAGCCGGAGTCATGTCGGACAGTGATACCATGTGGACTGAATTTTCAGAGGCGGGAAAAAAGACCGGAGAAAAATACTGGCGGATTCCGTTCGGAAGGGAACATGAAAAAGCATTGAAAAGCGCTGTGGCGGATATCAGAAATGTGGGAGGACAGTTCTGTGGTACAATAACAGCGGGACTGTTTATCCGCAGCTTCGCGGAGAACGTTCCGTGGATTCATGTGGATATTGCAGGAACTGCATGGGTGGATGAACCAATCTACGCATACCAGGAAAAATATGCTACTGGTGCCGGAGTAGAGACGATCTATCAATGGCTGATGGATTGACAATGGACACATCGGACACGTGTCTGTCCCCTGTCCGCCCCCGGTCGTCAAAAAAGAAAACGTATAAAGTATTGTGAGATTTGGAAAAATCATTTATAATAAACATAAATTCCTGCCCGATGGAGTGATCCGGCAGAGAATAAAATTAAATGATAGGACGTGAAGAAGAATGAAAAGGATAGGTTTATTGACAAGCGGAGGAGACTGTCAGGCTTTGAACGCAACTATGCGCGGTGTTGTAAAAGGTTTAGCCAACAATCTGGAAGAATTGGAAGTATACGGCTTCATGAACGGTTATAAAGGGCTGATCTATGGTGATTACCGTATGCTTACTTCAAAAGATTTCTCCGGTATTCTGACAAGAGGCGGCACGATTCTGGGAACATCCCGTCAGCCGTTCAAACTGATGCGTACACCGGATGAAAAAGGTCTGGATAAGGTAGAAGCTATGAAACAGAATTATCATAAGCTTCGTCTGGACTGTCTGGTAATTCTGGGAGGAAACGGTACCCAGAAAACAGCAAACCTGCTGAGAGAAGAAGGACTGAATATTATTCATCTGCCGAAGACTATTGACAATGATATCTGGGGCACGGATATGACTTTCGGTTTCTACAGTGCGGTTAATATTGCAACAGAGGCAATTGACTGTATCCATACCACAGCATCTTCTCATAACCGAGTATTTATTGTGGAGGTTATGGGACATAAGGTTGGCTGGCTGACTTTATATGCAGGCATTGCCAGTGGTGCTGACGTTATCCTGATTCCTGAGATTCCTTATGATATTGATAAAGTAGTGGATGCCATTGAAAAGAGAAGAAAAAGAGGAAGCGGATTCACAATTCTGGCTGTGGCAGAAGGAGCTATTTCCAAGGAAGATGCAAAACTGTCAAAGAAAGAATTGAAGAAAAAACAGGAAGAGGATGCGAAGAAATACCCATCCGTATCCTACAAAATAGCAAAAGAGATTGAGGCACGTACCGGTATGGAAATCCGTGTTACGGTTCCCGGACATACCCAGAGAGGCGGAAGCCCCTGTCCGTATGACCGTGTCCTTTCCACACGTCTCGGTTCTGCAGCGGCAAAACTGATTATGAACGATGAGTATGGATACATGGTTGGTATCGTAAACGGAAAGACCAAGAAGGTGCCTCTGGAAGAATGCGCAGGAAAATTGAAAGTAGTTACTCCTGATGCACAGGAAATTAAAGATGCAAAGAGAATCGGAATCAGCTTCGGAGACTGATCATAAAACGGCATTTTTTAGATAAGGGGAGATTCCATGAGCTATACTGCTCTGTATCGTAAGTTTCGTCCAAATACATTTGAGGATGTAAAAGGGCAGGAACATATTGTGACAACCCTGAAGAATCAGATTCAGGCGGAAAGAATCGGGCACGCATTTTTGTTTTGCGGTACCCGTGGAACAGGTAAGACGACCGTGGCCAAGATTTTGGCCCGGGCCGTCAACTGTGAGCATCCCGTCAATGGCAGCCCATGCAATGAATGCGCAGCCTGTAAAGCAATCATGGCGGGAACATCCATGAATGTAATAGAGATTGACGCCGCTTCCAACAACGGTGTAGACAATATCCGTGAGATTCGGGAAGAGGTGGCCTATCGCCCGACTCAGGGAAAATATAAGGTTTATATTATCGACGAGGTTCATATGCTGTCAACAGGAGCATTCAATGCCCTTTTAAAGACACTTGAGGAACCTCCGTCTTATGTTATCTTTATTCTGGCGACGACAGAAGCACACAAGATTCCGGTTACGATTCTGTCCAGATGCCAGAGGTATGATTTTCACAGAATTTCTATTGATACCATTGCCGGGAGACTTCGGGAACTGATGGATAAAGAAGGAGTGCAGGCGGAAGAAAAGGCTCTGCGTTATGTGGCAAAGGCGGGAGACGGATCCATGCGTGATGCCCTCAGTCTTCTGGATCAGTGTATTGCATTTTATCTGGGGCAGGAGTTGAGCTATGATAAGGTTCTTGAGATACTGGGAACGGTGGATACAGAGGTGTTCAGTAAGCTGCTCAGGCAGGTGTTGGCGGGAAATATTACCGGCTGCATCCATATGCTGGAAGAATTGATTGCCGGAGGGAAAGAACTGACCCAGTTCGTGGCAGATTTTACCTGGTATATGCGAAACCTTCTTCTGGTAAAAACATCCGCAGATGCAGAGGATGTGCTGGATGTGTCTTCGGAGAATCTAAAAGCGCTGAAAGAAGAAAGTCAGATGGTAGACGCGGACACACTGATGCGGTATATCCGTGTACTTTCGGAATTATCCAATCAGCTTCGCTATGCTTCTCAGAAGAGAGTCATGGTTGAAATTGGATTGATAAAATTATGTAAACCTGCCATGGAGATCAATCTGGATTCTGTATTGGATAGGATACGGGTTTTGGAGGAAAAGATGGAGAAGGGAATTCCTGTGATGCCCGGACAGAACATGAATCCAGGTAATATGTCAGGAAGCGCATATCCGAATCCGGACAGCGGGTAAAAAACAACTGGAGAAGTATTGTGGGGCAGACAGAAGGGATGTTTAAGTCATTTCTGAGTACTGCGGTGCCCAAATACAACGGAAGTACCGGTGAAAACAAACTTTATGTTGAATTTTCCAATGATCTGGCACAGACTTGTGTGAACGATCCGGGGAAAAAAGAACTTCTTGAAGCGATAATTGCTCAGCAAATAGGAAAATCGGTGGAAGTTGAGCTGATTCTGAAAAAGGGAGAAACCCATAAGAATCTGGCAGAAATTTCCGTTGATGATATATTAAAACAGACGGTTCATATGGATGTTGTGGTAGAAGATGAATCGGAGGATGACCTGTGAAGATTTCGGGAGCGTGAGACGCAAAGAGAATCATAGGCATCACAACAAAAATATAAAAAGCAGGAGGATACCATAGTGGCAAAACGCGGTGGTTTTCCAGGCGGAATGGGAATGCCTGGCAATATGAATAATCTGATGAAACAGGCCCAGAAGATGCAGAAACAGATGGAAGAGAATCAGAAGGCCCTGGAAGAAAAAGAATTTACAGCAGCAGCCGGAGGCGGTGCAGTAGAAGTTACCGTAACCGGTAAAAAAGAAGTGATAAAGGTGAAACTGGCAGAAGAAGTAGTGGATCCGGATGATGTTGAGATGCTGGAAGATCTTATTATGGCAGCAACGAACGAAGCACTTCGTAAGATGGAAGCAGAGACACAGGCTGTCATGTCCAAACTGACCGGTGGTCTTGGCGGTATGGGCGGAGGCTTCCCGTTCTGAGATGGAATACTATAGTACTCATATCAATAAACTGATCGAACAGCTGTCCAGACTGCCCGGGATTGGGACTAAATCTGCGCAGCGTCTGGCATTTCATATTATCAATATGCCGCAGGAACAGGTGGAACAGCTGGCTGGCGCCATGACCAGTGCACGGTCCAATGTACGGTACTGTAAAGAGTGTTTTACCCTTACAGATCAGGATGTGGAAAATACGAGAGATCTGGCAGCATATGAAAAAACAGGAAAGTACGAGGGTGTGTACCATGTGTTGCATGGTGCCATTTCTCCTATGTTGGGGATTGGACCCAATGATATTAAACTGAAAGAACTGATGCATCGTCTGCAGGAAGATGTGGATGAGGTGATCATTGCCACCAATTCCAGTCTGGAAGGCGAGACTACGGCCATGTATATCAGTAAGCTCATCAAACCCACCGGAATCAAAGTGAGCCGGATCGCCAGCGGAGTTCCGGTTGGCGGAGACTTGGAATATATTGATGAAGTGACGCTTTTAAGGGCGCTGGAAGGAAGAGTGGAACTGTAAAGATTCAAAAGAAAGGAAGCGTGCCATGGCCTCTAAGAAGAAAGCAACGTCCATGGATGTAGCCCGTGAAGCAGGTGTTTCTCAGGCTACCGTTTCCATGGTATTGAATAAAAAATATAATGTAACATTTTCCAAAGACACGATTCGACAAGTGACGGAAGCGGCAGAAAAACTGGGTTATCAGCTTCCCAGGCAGCGAGTCCGCAAGTCTGGAAAATCCCGGAAACTTCTGGTGGTATTTTGCCCTACCCTGACCAATCCCTATTATGTGATGCTCCTTCAGGGGATTGAAGCGGTAGCAAAGGATTATGGTTACGGAGTCTTTGTCTGCAATACTCAAAGAGATCTGAAAATTGAAGAAAACTATCTGCGAATGATGAGGGAAGTGGTAGTCATCAGTAATCGGGAAGATGAATTTGAAATTGATGCAGTTGCCATTAACAATCGCAAACCGGGGATTTTGATGGCCCGTCATCTCCTGGAACTGGGACACAGGGATGTGGCATTTATTGCACCTCCGCTGACAGCACGCCAGCATCAGCGCCAGAAGAGAGTGGAAGGTTTTCTGATGGAGTTTGAAAAAGCAGGGTTGTCTGACCGGGTTATCGTGAAAGCTTATGCGGATGAGGCGGATACGGTAATTCCGGGAATCGAGTCGGAGTATCGGATGGGTTATGATCTGACAATGGAACTTATAAAACAGGGTGATCCGATCACGGCTATTGCTGCCCTGAATGATATGATGGCTTTCGGAGCCATGGATGCGTTGATTGAGAAGAAATATCGGATACCCGGAGATATGTCTGTTGTCGGATGCGATAATACACTGTTTTCCCGGTTCCATACGATCGGTCTGACGACGGTGGAGCATTTTGTGCCTCAGAAAGGTCGGGATGCCTGCGATATTATTCTGAAAAAGATAGAATCGCATAAAACCTATCGAAACGGCGATGAACCTACCAGTATTTTTCATATAGAATATGAGCCGAAATTGATTGTGAGAGGCAGCAGCGGATACCCGTCTTTTGGCAGAAAAAGAAAAAGTAATTTTAAATGAAAAGAGTAGAATTATTATTAATAATTTTGCTCTTTTTCCATCTAAACAAATAAAAAAACATCAAATAACAATCCTATTTCCCCTGTGAATTCGCGAACTCAATCATAATAAAAATAATTTATTAATAAAAATATCAATTAATAAAAATGAAGGGAGGTTGACCTTAAAAAGTTTCCTGTTATACTGTAATCGTGAACAAAAGGATGCGGAAAAATCAAAATGGAGCAGGAGGTAAGAAAATGAGATTTTTTATTGACACAGCAAAAGTGGAAGATATTAAAAAAGCAAATGATATGGGGGTTATCTGCGGAGTTACCACAAACCCATCTTTAATCGCAAAAGAGGGAAGAGATTTTAAAGAGGTTATCAAAGAGATCACATCCATCGTAGACGGACCGATCAGCGGGGAGGTAAAAGCTACAACTGTAGATGCAGAAGGAATGATCAAAGAAGGAAGAGAGATCGCTGCGATTCATCCGAATATGATAGTAAAAATACCTATGACCGTAGAAGGGCTGAAAGCCTGCAAAGCTTTGACTGCAGAGGGGATTAAGACAAATGTTACGTTGATCTTTACAGCCAATCAGGCACTTCTGGCAGCAAGAGCGGGAGCAACCTATGTATCCCCATTCCTTGGAAGACTGGATGATATTTCTGTAAGAGGTGTGGATCTGATTCGTGAGATTGCAGAAATTTTTGATGTGGCAGGCATTGATACGCAGATCATTGCTGCCAGCGTAAGAAATCCAATTCATGTAACGGACTGTGCTCTGGCCGGAGCTGATATTGCAACAGTTCCATACTCTGTATTGGAGCAGATGACAAAGCATCCTCTGACAGATGCAGGAATTGCCAAATTTCAGGCGGATTATAAAGCGGTATTTGGGGAATAATGTAACTGTACTTGAAAATGTACCGGAAAAAACAAACTTGAATATTGCATCAACGGAGAAAATATGGCATACTGATAGCGTTTGATGTTTAAAAACAAATGGAAGACTGGCAGGAGCTTTCTGCACGGTCTCGGCAGGGTAACTGAGAAAGGAGATCAGAATGAATAAACTGGAACTTCAGAAAACAGCAGTTGAAGTCCGTAAGGGTATTGTAACATCTGTCCACTCAGCAAAAGCAGGACATCCGGGTGGATCTCTCTCTGCGGCTGACATCTTTACATATTTATATTTTGAGGAAATGAATGTAGATCCGAAAAATCCGAAAAAAGAGGATCGTGATCGCTTTGTGTTATCAAAGGGCCATACTGCACCGGGTCTTTACAGTACATTGGCAGTGAAAGGATATTTTCCTGTGGAAGACCTTGTGACTCTGCGTCATATCGGTTCTTATCTTCAGGGCCATCCGGATATGAAGGATATTCCGGGCGTGGATATGTCCAGCGGTTCTCTGGGTCAGGGAATTTCTGCGGCAGTAGGAATGGCGATCGCAGGTAAAATTGACCATGCGGATTATAGAGTATATACACTTCTGGGTGATGGTGAGATTGAGGAAGGACAGGTCTGGGAAGCTTCTATGCTGGCTGGATTCCGTAAACTGGATAATCTTGTAGTGATTGTGGATAATAATGATCTGCAGATTGACGGACGGCTGGATGATGTATGTTCCCCATATCCGATTGACAAAAAATTCGAGGCATTTAATTTCCATGTAATTACGATTGACGGAAATGATTTTGACCAGATTGATGCTGCGTTCAAAGAAGCCAGAGAGACCAAGGGAATGCCTGACCAGGCCGGATGGCATGGAGTGGCACCGAATGATGAACAGTATGCATTAGCTATGGGAGAACTGGAAAAGGCAGGTGAAGCATTATGTCAGAAGTAAAGAAGATTGCAACCAGAGAAAGTTATGGTAAAGCATTGGTAGAGCTGGGAAAAGAACATGAAGAAATCGTTGTATTGGATGCCGATCTTGCGGCTTCCACAAAAACAGGTATGTTCAAAAAAGTGTTTCCGGAACGTCATATTGACTGCGGTATTGCAGAAGGCAATATGATGAGTGTGGCAGCAGGGCTTGCGGCAGCAGGAAAAGTTCCTTTTGCCAGTTCTTTTGCCATGTTTGCGGCAGGGCGTGCTTTTGAACAGGTGAGAAATTCTATTGGATACCCGCATCTGAATGTGAAAATCGGGGCAACTCATGCAGGTATTTCCGTAGGAGAAGACGGGGCAACCCATCAGTGTAATGAGGATATGGCTCTGATGCGTGCAATACCGGGAATGGTAGTGATTAATCCATCTGACGATGTAGAGGCACAGGCAGCAGTAAAAGCGGCTTATGAACATGATGGACCTGTATATATGCGTTTTGGAAGACTGGCGGTGCCTGTAATCAATGATCGACCGGATTATAAGTTCGAATTGGGAAAAGGCGTTGTTCTCAGAGAAGGAAAAGATGTAGCTATTATTGCCACGGGACTTTGCGTGACATCTGCGATGGAAGCAGCAGAAAAACTGGCAGCAGATGGAATTGAGGCAAAAGTGATCAATATCCATACGATCAAGCCACTGGATGAAGAACTGGTAGCAGAAGCTGCAAGAGAGACTGGTAAAGTGGTTACGGTAGAAGAACATTCCGTAATCGGCGGTCTCGGAAGTGCAGTTTGCGATGCGCTGGCTGAAAAAGCACCGACACCGGTACTGAAGATCGGTATTCAGGATGTATTTGGTGAATCCGGTCCTGCATGGGATCTGCTGAAATTATACAAACTGGATGGACAGGGTGTATACGAACAAGTAAAGGAATATCTGGCATGACAGTATTACCGGTTCCACGTCCCAGGATATCGCCTGCGGATGTACGAAAAAAAAGGTGTGAGACAGCACAACTGAATCTGGAGTTTTACGAGTGTATTAAGGATATTGTCGCACATCCGGTTGTGCTGCAGATGAAAGATTATTATCAGCACTGTGAGACGGACTGTTATGAACATTGTCTTAATGTTGCTTATAATAATTTTCGTATCTGCAGATATCTGGGTCTGGATGCCAGATCAGCTGCCAGAGGAGGCATGCTCCATGATCTGTTTTTATATGACTGGAGGAAACACAGAAAACTGACGGGTGACCGCCTTCATGCGATTACACATCCGGTTGCGGCATATCTGAATGCGAAAAAATATTTTAAGCTGAATAAAGTAGAAAAAGAAGTAATAACAAAGCATATGTGGCCGGTGTCTGTGATCCCGCCCCGTTATCCGGAGACTTATGTGATCTGTCTCACGGATAAATACTGTGGTTCAAGAGAGATTGCGGAACACTACTCCCATGTTTTAAAGAACAGATTCTGGGGACGGCCGGCTGCGTGGCTCATGAAACAAGTATTTGCCAGAATTCCCAGGGCAGATGCCATTCAGGATATGATCCCGGAACTGGATTCGATGGATAACGCAGCAAAGCCGGTATCATTTGCCCAGCAAAGGCGCCGGTCACTTTCTTCGGGCTGGAACCATGTGTCTGGAAGAAGACGTCGTTTTTCGTAAGGATAGGCAAAGGTTTCTTCGATTCCTGCTGTGATGATTTCAGCCATTTGAACCACCGAGGATAATCGGGTGGTCTGAAGGAGAAAATGTTCGAAGGTACCGGATACATTCAGAATGCCAGTGATAAAAATATCGCCTACAGGAGGCAGAGATTTATGAACACCGGCACCTGGACAGATGGAACCTGTGCCTACCGATATAAAACCTACATGTTTTTGAGAACCAAGAGAGGCATCCACTGCGATATAAAGCGCAGAGGGATGTCTTTCTTTTATTTGTTCCAGGGTGGTTTCGAGATTCAGTGCATGAACAGGCTCATTCAGTGTACCGTATACATAAATATTTTTCCAGTGATATCTGGAAAGCTGGTGTCCCACCAAAGGACCAAGACTATCTCCGGTGATTCGGTCACTTCCGATACATACAAAGACAATTTTGTCCCATGGACGATCTACGTTTCCAATACATTTTCCTAATATATGTGCAAGTTCGCTGCTGGCTGTATCTTTTTTCTCATCTATATAAAATACCGAACGCTTTAAGGTCATGAGATGCTCATCCTTTCTTATTATTCCTATGTTTATTTTACCCACCCTTACCATGGAATATTCAGGAAATTCAGGAAAAATTTGTCGTCAAAAAAAGCGTGATGACCTTCATAATCTGATAAATTCCGCAGATAAACCATGGTATGCTGATGCCCAAAAGGGGTGAATGGTATGATAGAGATTATCTATAAAGAAGATCAGAAACAGGCAGAAGGGAACGAAAAATTTTTCCGTATTCCCAATAACATCAGACAAATAGGAGAAATTAGGGGACAACAGAAAATCTATATCGAAGATTACGCCTATACTTTTTTGAAGAAAATATCCCGTATACCAGAGGAAGGAGGAAAAGCCGCCGTACTTCTGGGACAGTATCACTGGGCAGAGGGAAATGCCTATTTATTTATTAAGAGTGCGCTGCAGATTCGGAACATGGAAGTGTCACCGGAACATATTGTGTTCAGTGATAAAGTCTGGGGTCAGGTCTATGAAGACAGCAGAAAATATTTTCCTCAGCAGGAAATTGTGGGATGGTTTGTAAGCTTGCCGGGATTTAATATGCAGATCAATGAGGTGCTTTTGAAAACCCATCTGAATCATTTCGCGGGAAATGACAAGGTACTTTTTGTGGCTGAGCCCGGCGAGTGGGAAGAAGCATTCTTTGTTTATGAGAATAATCAACTGAATCGACAGCCGGGGTATTATATATATTACGAGAAAAATGAACCCATGCAGGCGTATATGATAGAGATGAGCCAGAATAAGTCTATTGAGGAGACAGAGAAAGTGCCGGATCGGGCGGTGCTGGATTTCAGAAAGGCAGTAAAGCAGAATCATGAAAAGAAAGATATTTCCAAAAACAGAAAAACAAATAAAATGGCAGATCGAGAGACAGGGAAAGATGTAGTCGGTAAAGAAAATCAAAGAAATAGTCGTATGGTATGGACTTTGGGAGGATGCACTGTCGCTGCTGCACTTGCTCTGGGGATTACTTTTTTTAACAGTTATCAGAATATGAGTGAGACACTGGGTATTTTAGAGAACGGTCAGGAAACGGAACAACAGGAAGAAATTGCAAAAGAAGCCAGTGCGCAGACAGCAGAAACAACAGAAATAAATGATGAGCCGTTGATTTCTATGCAGGATATGAATCCGCAGAAGAAAACGGATGAAGAAAACAATACAGAAGATGCTCGGACAGAGACGGAAACGGAGACAGATACCACAGGAGGACAGGATGTGAGTCAGGAGAATGCCGAAAGTGATGCGGCAGATCAAAATCCGGATGGGGAAAATGAGCAGGCAGAGATGACAGAACAGTCTTCGTCAGAGACAGATGCATCGGCAGCGATGATGATAGAGGGTCAAACCGCAGGAGGGGATGAATATATAATACAAAAAGGCGATACCCTTACCAGCATCAGTAAAAGGTATTATGGAACAATAGCGAAGGTGGAAGAAATCTGCAGACTCAATGGTATCTCACCGGAGGACATTATATATGCAGGACAGAAACTTGTGCTTCCTGAGTAGAAGTGTACATTGAGTGTGGAATTCTGTTTGTTATAACGGTGCTTTGGAATTGCCGAGCATTGGACAATGTGCTATGATATACAGAGTAAGATGGGAATAAGAGAGGAAAAGGTTCTGGATTTTTAGAAAGGATTAACAGATAAGGGGAATATATGAAAATCAAACAGAAGATGAAAGAGTTAAGGGGAAAAAAGGCATTGCTGCTGACGGCGGGTATTATCATCGTATGCGTATTTTTGATTATTGGGGGAAAGTACCTGATGGATCATTGGACGTATTCAGGGTATAAAGTGGTGACAGAAACTGTGCAGGAGGATACCATTTCCACAAATTATATAGAATTTGGTGATAATATATTAAAGTATGGCGGAGATGAGGTTTCCCTCCTGAGCAGACAGGGAGAAATCCTGTGGAATGAGCCACAGACGATTGATAATCCGATGGTGGATATCTGTGGAGAATATTGCGTAGTGTATGGTAAGAACGGAACAACGATGAGTGTTTTTAGTATGTCTGGAAAAAAAGGCGGCATACAGACTGGCATGCCTGTTTTAAAAGCAAAAGTTTCCGGTCAGGGAGTGGTGGCAGCTGTTTTAGAAGATGGAGAGACAACATGGATTAACTTGTATGATGTGGATGGCGAAGAAATCGTTACGGGCAAAACCCGAGTAGACAGTCCTGGTTATCCTGTGGATCTGGCAATTTCTGATAACGGTCTTCTTCTGTGTGTGTCGTATTTGAAAGTCGAGAATAACAAACCGGCAAGTTATGTGGCGTTTTATAATTTTGGCAATACCGGTCAGAATCAGATGGATAATATGGTAAGTGGTTATACTTATGCGGAGACACTGGTGCCGGATGTAGAGTATTTAGGAAATTCCCGTGCGGTTGCATTTAGAGATGACGGATTTGAAATTTATCAGGGGAAACAGATACCGGAAGAGGTAAAAACGGTAAAAGTGGAGGATGAAATCCTGGCTGTATGCAGTGATGATTCTTACATAGGTATAGTATTCAGAGAAACGGGAAAATCATCTGATTATCGGATGGATATTTATAATAGCCGCGGAGAATTGGAATGCAGTACAGGAGTTGATATAGCCTTCGATCATATGGCGATTAGTAAAGATCAGATTTTGCTTTATAATAATAATGAGTTCGCTGTTTACACAACAAAAGGAGTTTGCAGATATCAGGGAGTTATGAAAGAAGGAAATCTGCAGAGTTTCTTTAAAGTCGCCAGAAACAGATATATGGCGGTTCTGGATGGCGGAGTGGAAACGATAAAACTGAAATAAAAAAAGATCCGACTGTGAAAACAGACCGGAATAGACAGGAGTATGAGACATGAGCTGGCTGTTTTGGATATTGCTGATCGTACTGACAGTATTTGCTATTCAGGGATTTCGTAAAGGAATGGTAAGGACTGCTATATCCATGGTATTTTTTATCATTGTAATTGGTGTGACATCCTGGCTGAATCCTTATGTGGGAGATTTTATCAGGGAAAAGACAAGTTGGCAGGAAGAGATACAACAGGGATGCCGGGAAATCCTTATTCAAAAAATTGAAAAACAGATGGAAGTATCTATAAGTTCGGAACAGGAATTGATAGATGGACTGCCGCTTCCGAAAACCATGAAAGAAAAACTGGCGGAAAATAATAATACAGAAGGATATAGCCAGATGGCTGCAGATAGTTTTGCGGATTATCTTGCAGGCTATCTGGCTTATGCCATTATTAATGGCATAGCCTTTGTGATATCATTTGTTCTTACTATTCTCATTGTAAAAATGATTCTGTATGCTGTGGATATTCTTACAGAACTTCCGGTAGTTGGGAGCCTGAATCGACTGGGAGGAATCGTGCTTGGGATCGTTCAGGGAATTCTGTGGATATGGATTTTCTTTCTGATTATTACTCTTTTATGTGGAACAGAAATAGGAGGATATCTGATGAATACTATTAGGGAAGATCCGGTATTGGTTTGGATTTATGATAGGAATTACCTGATGAGGATAATTATGAGAGTATTTGCGTAAAATTTAAAAAAGCTTGTTGACAAATCTGGAACTGAATGGTATTATACAAAAGCTGTTTCGCAAGAGATGTCATGGTAAAACAAAAAAACAAGAAAAATGAAAAAACTTGTGTCAAGCATTTTTGAAAATGTCCCAAAATAAGTGAAACATTAGCCCCGTCAATTCGGGGCTGTTTTACTTTGGGAATCCTACTCGGTGATGATTAA
>SFQZ01000295.1 GCA_004562915.1 bacterium | reverse complement strand
CAGAATAACTAACTGATTCTTCCATTGAAATAATGATGAATAGTATAAAAACATCGTTCCCCATTGCGCTTCGCGCCAGGAATTACCCCAGATGAGTTCATTCAGTAATTGGGAATGTCAGGCGCAAGGGGGTTGGATAGGCTGGTCTGTATCCGTCCAGCCAAGCGATAGAATCCGTTACAGAAAAAAGAGTTGCAATTCCGTGTGAGAATTTGGCTTCCAGCCAAATTCGAAAGGACTGCTGAATCGAGAAATTATCCAAATTTCTCGGTGAATCAGTCCAGTCACGAAATTGCAACTCTTTTTTCTGTTATGGATTCTTGACGAAGGATACCGGATACAGACCAGCCTATCCAACTTCCTTGCGCCGTACACCTCCCAATTACCAACTAACTAATCTAAATTCCCATTTACTCAACTTCCAGTACATAGTTTCTCGTAGTAACACCACTACTACGTCCTTTTCCGTTAACCAAAATCGCTTTAAATATCGTTTCACCTTCTGGCATATTTATTGGACCTGAGTATTTTTTAGACGCAGTTGTCGGATCCGTTCCATCCACGGTGTAATATGCCTCATAACCATCTGGTACTTTTATTTCTATCTGATTCGCAGTCTCATATTGACCAGTGGATGGAGAAACTGCAGGGGCATCTTCTATAGGTAATTCTACTAAATAATTCTTTTTTACGGGAAGACTTGGAATCCCCTTTTCATTAACAGCAATTGCTGTAATTATAGTCTCGTCTTCTCCGATTTGGATCGGTTCTGAATACTTTATACTATTGACTGTCGGTTCTGAACCATCATCAGTATAATATATCGTACAACCCTTTTCTGTACTAAGAGATAATTCTTGTACATCATCAAAGGTTTCATCATCATCCAGACTAAACTCCGGTCCGACAACAATATAGCCAGCCAAGAGTTTTGTAACACTATCATCAGCATCTTCGAGAAGTAAAGGAATCTTTTCTTTCTGATCAGTATCCATATAAAAATTCACACATGCTTCATAGATATCTGCATTCTTGGGCTGTTGTTCTATTGCGTCCAAAAATACCTTTTCAGCTTTGTCTAATTGTTTCTGTTCAATATATACCTTGGACAATCCCGTATATGCCTCCGGTTTTTCCTTATTTTTATTAATGGCTTTCTGAAAATACCCAGCCGCAGCATCGAACTCTTTCGATTCTATTGATTTATATCCTTTTGTCACTATCCCTTTATAAGAAGTCTGATACACTCCAATGCCGATTCCGATAAATGCAATAAGTAAAACCAAAAATATAAGCAATATCCGTTTTCTTTTTTTACGACGCATTGCTTTTTTGCGCTCCGCCTGTCGACGGCGTCTTTCACGTTCTGACATATTTCTCGATGTATTATTACGCGATGTATTTCTTGATACATTCTGTGATGTATTTCGAGAAGTAACATTTCGACGTGAATTTCCATTCTGTCTTCCCGTATTTCTGCTTGCAGTATTACGTCTTTCTGTATTTTGACTGTTCATAGAATCATAATCTATATAATCATCATCCCCATTAATAGCCCCTCGGATCTGAGCAGTTAACATATCATCCAAAGGATTATAATCTGGGACAATGCGAACTTCCTTTCCGCAGTTTTCACAATATAACATTCCTTCTGGTATTTTTTGTCCGCAATACCTACATTTCATCTTAAGCGAACCTCCTACTTACTAGCTGCTTTCACACAATTACACATTAGCATCGCAATTGTCATTGGTCCTACACCACCTGGCACAGGGGTTATGGCAGATACTTTGTCTTTAACATCTTCAAAATCAACATCTCCGCATAGCTTATTTTCAGAATTTCTATGCATACCTACATCTATCACTACAGCACCATCTTTTATATATTCAGACGTGATGTATTTTGGTTTTCCCATCGCTACAATCAAAATATCTGCTCTCTTTGTCACTTCTTTTAAGTTCTTTGTCTTTGAATGCGCAATAGTTACTGTACCATTTTCTCGAAGCAAAAGCAAGCCCATTGGCTTTCCCACATTATTGCTTCTGCCAACAACTACACATTCTTTTCCTGTAATTT
>SFQZ01000294.1 GCA_004562915.1 bacterium | reverse complement strand
ACGGTCTCCATCAGATTTTCATCTGTAAGGATTTTAGTATAATTCGTATTTATATTCATTGTACGCTCCTTTTTTGAAATGCATTTTGCGATATTATACAATAAATATCAGAAATAAATCAATGAAAATCAAATAATTATGTTATATAATTCAATGCGAATACAGCGGAAACAGATCATACCGCGTGAGAATAAAATATATTGCAGAATACAAAAAAAGGAGTGATGATTATGCCTGATTATCGGAAAACAAAAAGAGCCTGTTATATGGGATTTATTACACAGGCAATTGCAGCTAATTTTGCCCCGCTGTTATTTTTAAAATTTCATTATGATTATCAGATTACACTTGGAAAAATTGCATTGATTTCTACCTGCTTTTTCTTTACACAGTTGCTGGTAGACCTGTTTTGCGCAAAGTTTGTGGACAAAATAGGGTATCGAATCTGTATTGTTGCTTCTGAGGTTTGTTCGGCAGCGGGACTCATTGGTCTGGCGTTTCTGCCTGATCTTTTGCCGGAACCGTTTGTCGGAATGATCCTGAGTGTTATTGTGTATGCAGTCGGAAGCGGTCTGATTGAAGTGCTTTGCAGTCCGATTGTGGAGGCATGTCCATTTGACAACAAAGAGGCAACGATGAGCCTGCTTCACTCTTTTTATTGTTGGGGAGCGGTAGGGACAATTGTAATCTCTACACTGTTTTTTGCGGTGTTTGGCATGGACAGATGGAAATGGTTGGCTGTCTTATGGGCACTTGTTCCGGCCATAAATATCTATAATTTTGCTACTTGTCCAATCGAACATCTGGTAGATGACGGGAAAGGAATGGGAATAAAAGAACTGTTTCGAAAACCTCTTTTCTGGATCGCAATATGCTTAATGATATGCTCCGGCGCATCAGAACTGGCAATGGCACAATGGGCATCGGCTTATGCGGAGGCGGCTCTGGGGCTGTCAAAGACAGTTGGAGATCTGGCAGGTCCCTGTATGTTTGCTGTTACAATGGGGATCAGTCGTGTGATCTTTGGAAAATATGGTGACAAAATGGATCTGATGAAATTTATGACAGGATCTGGAATACTATGTGTGATATGTTACCTGCTTGCTTCTGCATCGTCGAATCCGATAGCCGGTTTGATCGGATGTATTATCTGCGGCTTTTCTGTCGGGATCATGTGGCCCGGCACGATCAGTATTTCATCAGAGAGATTTCCGGCAGGCGGAACAGCGATGTTTGCGTTGCTGGCTATGGCAGGGGATCTGGGCGGAAGCATAGGTCCGGGCATTGTCGGACGTGTGACTCAAAGTGCAGGAGACAATATTCGTGTGGGTATGGGAGTCGGACTTTTGTTCCCCATTACCTTATTAATCATGCTTTTTATTCTTGCAAGGCAAAAGAACTAGGAATAAAAGTCTGAATCGAGTCTGTGTTCGAAAAATGTGAGCAGTCAAGATTTTAGAAAGTCATCATATATTGTAAAAAGCAGGAAGACAGGATTTCTTGAAATGACGGAACAGAATCTGGAAAATATGTTGAATCTCGCATTGGATGCGACGGAAGAAGAGCGGGAAAAATCTCTGAATCTGGATGTGGGGTATTATCCAATCGAAAAGGAATGGGAACTGATTGTGAAATACTCCGGTTCCCTGGATGCGGTACGGGAGTTCGCCGTGCAGGTGACCGAACTGAAAAATGAATATGCGATCGTCGTTGTACGGGAATCAGACATACACAGACTTGCGGATCTGCCGCAGGTGGAGTATATTGAAAAGCCAAAAAGATTATATTTTCAGGTGGAAAACGGAAGACGGGTATCTTGTATCAATTCGGTACAAGATGCCCGCTTTTTTATTCCGGGCAGGCCTGACGGGGCGGAAGGACTTTTCGGGAAGGGCGTGCTGGTTGCGGTTCTGGATTCAGGGATTGATTATGCGAACATGGATTTTCGGAATCCGGATGGTACGACGAGAATTGTAAGTATCTGGGATCAGACGATTTCCGGCGCGCCTCCGACAGGGTATGCCCTGGGCTCTGAGTATAACAGAGAGCAGATTAATGACGCGCTTCTTAAGAATGATCCGTTGGA
>SFQZ01000077.1 GCA_004562915.1 bacterium | reverse complement strand
AACTCCCACAAATACCTGATCCTCCTGAAGATGATAAAAATCCGCAATCGCTTTTACCAGCAGATGTGCTGCCGGATCCGGATACAGACGCATACAGTCTATATTCATCTCCCTCAAGGCCTGCTCTACCTTCGGTGACGGAGGGTAGGGGTTTTCATTGGTATTCAGTTTGATCAGATTCCGTTCTTTTGGCTGTTCGCCCGGTACATAGGGTACAACTTTACGGACATTTTCTTCCCAGTTTCTCATTGCTGCCTCCTTAGTGATAAATTGCTTGTCATTTTCATGAATCACTCTGTATTATACGGATGTTGTTTCTATAAGTCAACCTGTATATCTTTACAAAAGTCAGTTCGCATTCTGTCATTGAAATTGCATTTCATACAGTCCTGCATAAATGCCGCCTTTTTTCAGCAACGTCTCATGATTTCCCTCTTCTTCGATTCCATTTTCTGTAAGTACCAGGATTCTCTGTGCATTCCGAATCGTAGACAAACGGTGGGCAATCACAAATGTTGTTCTGTCTTTTGCCAGTTTTTCCAGCGACTTCTGCACAATTTTTTCACTTTCATTGTCCAGAGCAGACGTTGCCTCATCAAAAATCAGCACCGGAGGATTCTTCAAAAATACTCTTGCAATCGAAAGTCTTTGTTTCTGTCCACCGGACAGTTTCACCCCTCTCTGTCCGATATCCGTATCATAACCCTGTGGAAGATTTTTGATAAATTCATGGGCATTGGCAGCGATTGCCGCACGAATGACTTCTTCATCCGTCGCTTCCGGTTTTCCATAACGGATATTGTCCATGACCGTTCCAGCAAACAAATATACATCCTGCTGAACAATACCAATCTGACGCCGCAGATCTTTCAATTTCAGCTTACGCACATCCATTCCATCCAGTTTCACGCTTCCATCTGTTACATCATAGAACCGCGGAATCAGGGAACAAAGTGTAGTTTTTCCTGCACCGCTGCTTCCTACCAATGCCACATATTCTCCCTGCTTTACTTTCAGATTTACATTTGACAAAACATTTTCTTTATTTTCTTCATAATGGAAAGTCACATGATCAAACTCAATATCTCCTTTTGCAGTGTCAATAGAAACCGCATCCGGTTCATCTTTAATATCCGGTGCAATGCTCATGATTTCCAGGAAACGTTCGTATCCACTGTAACCATTCTGGAACTGTTCGGTGAAATTCACCAGCTTTTTAACCGGTTCCGTAAAGTTGCTGATATAAAGAAGGAATGTTACCAGATCTGCTGAAGAAAGTTCTCCGGACGCCATTAAAAATGCACCCATGATCAGTGAACCTACTGTAATCAGTGTGGAAAATGCACCCATACCGGAATGAAATGTTGCCATATACCGATAGCTTTTCTTCTTGGAATCCACAAACCTGGCATTTCCGACTTTGAATTTGTTCATTTCCGCCTCTTCATTGCTGAAAGACTTCACCACCCGGATACCCGATAAACTATCCTCAATCTGACTGTTAATATCAGCTATTCTTGCTCTGTTTTCCTTAAAAGCATTTTTCATTTTCTTATTCAGAGCAACAGCATAGACAAGCATGACCAGCACAATCGCCATTGCCACCAGTGCCAGTTTCACATTTACCATGATTAAAATTGCGAAAGCTCCCACCAGTTTAATCAGAGATATCACTACATCTTCCGGACCATGATGAAGAAGTTCTGTAATGTCAAACAGATCACTGGTGATTCTGGAAAGCAAATGTCCAACTTTCTGATTGTCATAAAACGCAAACGAAAGCTTCTGATAATGACCGAAAATCTCATTTCGCATGTCATGCTCAATCTTGGCACCCATGACATGCCCGAAATATGCAATGTAAAAATTGCAGAAGCATTCCAAAGCTACCATAGCCAACATAACAATGCCGATTTTAATAATGATTTTTGTAGATTCCTCTATGGGAAGTTCCACCACAGTACCTGTGATATATCTTACCAACAGTGGAATGATCAGCGTTACTGCCGCACCAAGCATGGCAAAAAACATATCCGACCAGAATAATCCTATATATGGCTTATAGTAAGCAGCCAGCCTTTTTAATTTGTTATCCATTTTACACTCCTGTCATTATTGATTCTTCACATCAAATTCTTCATACTGCCGCTTGGGTCCTCCGCATACCGGACAGCGATCCGGAATGTGATCTCCTGTCATCACAAAACCACAGATAGGACATACGTAAACAGCATCTCTGTTAAATTCTTCTATGTTTTCCGCTTCTTTCAGAAGTGCTGCGTGAATTTTCTCTGCCGCTGCCGCTCCTGCATAAGCCTGTTTTGTCAGAGGTGCCTCTTTTTCTTCGGCATACTCCTCCATCATCTTATAAAAGCGCTGATATTCAAACTCCTCACCCGGAACAAACTTTTCCACAGATTCACCAAATGGTGCAGGATTTTCAATCACGGAATAAAAATTTCTCGCATGATGGTATTCAGAAGCAGCCAATGCCTCAAAGAGGTTGGCTGCTTTCTCCATCCCTCTTCTTCGAGCCCGGTCCGCAAACATCAGATATTTCAGATGCGCCATCAGCTCATTGGCAACCGTTTTTTCCAGATTCTCTTTCAAAATGGATACTTTTCTCTCTTTCTCATATCCGTTTTCTGATAGATTCTCAAAACGATACCGAAGCACACCATCCTGCATATAAAAATGAACGATATGATGTTCCACATCGCAAGCTCGAATATCCTCCGATACATCCTCAATCAAAGCTCCGCCCCCGCCGGTACAAATCAACGGAATATCGTCCACCACATCTTCGAACCGAGAATGTACATGACCACAAAGAAGATATTTTACCTTGTCTTTGTGAGAACTATAAGCTTCTTTCAGTCGTGAAAATTCTTCTTCCGACACAGAATTCCGTATAAAATGATTGGGAACAGGGATATGGAAAGCCACGATCACCTGCCGAACCTCTTCCATTTCCAGCACCTGTTTCAGAAGTTCCAGACCTTCTTCTTCAAAGGTACGCATAGCATTGTCCAGGACAACTACTGAAAAATCCTTTGCAATCAATGCGTAGTTTTTTCGTCCGTAATATTCCGTATATTCTCCGGTATCATGATTTCCCCGCAGCACATAGATATCATTGTGTGCAATGCTTTCAGTCAGCTCATTGATGCTTCCGTAATAATGGGCATTACCAATCGGTACCAGATCTCCCGCAATCAGCGTGATATCATCTTCAGCACTTTTTTCCAGTGCACCTGCATACACTTTCATATTATACGTTCCCAAACCTTCGCATCCGGGATCGCCGATTACACCCAGGGATTTTACCTCGGGAAGCTGCAGAATTGGCTGCATTACCTTCTGAATTTTTATTTTGTTCATAATATACCTGCCTTTAATACAATTAATTCATAACTTACTTTATTATAGCTTTTTATTTTGAGGGAAACAATACCAGAGTTGAAATAAATATGATCACAAAATGAAACGGCTGAAAGCCTGTGACAGCTTCCAGCCATTTGAAGATTATCGTTTTGATCTATGATTGTAAGGGATTAGATACCAGCCTGCTTCAGAAGTTCTGGTACCTTGTCTTCCCAGCCAAGTGCCATGATATGTACACCCTGGCAGTATGGTTTACATTCTTTTATAATACGTGCGGCAATCTCTACACCCGTAATACCTGCTTTGGTCTTTTCTTTGTCTGCTTTCAGTTCTTCAATCATTTCATCCGGTACATGAACACCTGCAACATTGTTATTCATGAATTTAGCCATACCTGCAGACTTCGGAATAATGATACCAACCTGAACCGGTTTTCCAAACTGTTTTGCTTTTTCCATAAATTTAATGAATTTTTCCGGCTCAAAAACAGCCTGTGTCTGGAAATAATCTGCTCCAGCCATCACTTTACGTTCCATCTTTGCAAGCTGTGCATCAACAGAATCGCTGCAAGGAGATACAACTGCACCTTTTGCAAATTTTGGCGGTTCACCAACCAATGGATTTCCACCCAGGTCAACACCAGCTTCCAACTGTTTTACCGTATGAATCAAAGAAACAGAATCCAGATCAAAAACAGGTTTTGCCTGTGGATGATCACCCATCTTTGTATGGTCACCTGTCAGAAGCAGCAGGTTTTCGATTCCCAGCATAGCTGCGCTCAGAAGATCTGACTGCAGTGCAATACGGTTTCTGTCACGGCAAGTCAACTGAAAAATCGGTGTCAGTCCCTCGTCTTTCAGAGCTTTACAGGTAGCAAGTGAACCCAGACGCATTACGGAAGACTGATTATCTGTCACGTTAACCGCTGTGATACCACTCAAATATGTTTTTGCTTCTTCCAGCATATGTTCAATATGAATTCCTTTCGGCGGTCCAACTTCCGCAGAAACTACAAATTCACCACGATCAAATAACTCAGTAATTTTCATTATACATTGCTCCAATCTTATATATTTAAACAGCTCGCTGTTTATTTACCTACTTCGTCATCAGTTGCGTAATTACGAACCTGAACCGGGCACTTCAATACATCCAGTCGTCCAATCTGTGCCAGTCGTCTGTATATACGTTCCCAGCCGCATTCCATACTGCCGTCAACTTCACATTTGCCGTCCTTGGAACCGCCGCACTGTCCATTCACCAGACTCTTGGAGCAGGCAGTAATCGGGCAAATTCCGCCAGTCAGATTCAGGTAACATTCCCCACACTGTTTACAGTCATATTCCAGTGGTGTAACTCCCTGAAATCCCGGTACCGGATATGTATCGCAGGCTGCGCATACTTTCTTATTCTCCAGATATTCGGCGATCGTCTGTACACCAACACCACAGGAGTATACCAGTACAACATCTGCTGCTTCAATCTCACTCATATGTTTTTCGAGACGCAGCTTCATATTTTCCGGATTACAGATATAATCTGTGGTAATTGTTCCGGTCACATTTCCGGCTGCAGCCAATTCCTTCTGAAATTCTGCGGCTTCTTTTTCCGGAAAACGGACTTCTTTGCATCCATGGCAGTTGATGATAAAGACTTTTTTTCCTTCTGCCAGTGATACGATAGTTTCCTTAGCTTTTAATTGGGTAATTAACATATCACTTCATCCCCCTTACTGCATTTTTTCCGGCTTTGATCTTAGCAACTAACGGAATCTTGGAAGAACAGATGTATTGACAACATCTACACTCAACACAATCCATGACATTCATATCTTTCATACCCTGCCAGTTTTCTTCATCCGCATATTTTGAGAAGTACAAAGGTGAAAGATCCATAGGACAGACATCCACACAACGTCCGCACTTGATACATGGCTGTTCAGCGGTCTGATCGGTATCAATGGCAATAATACCATTGGATCCTTTCATCATCGGAACATTCAGATCGGAAAGTTCGAATCCCATCATCGGTCCGCCCATCTTAATCAGAACATCGTCATCAGTTGTACCGCCACAATAATCGATCATTTCTTTTACGCTGGTACCAATCTTATAAATGTAGTTACCCGGATTCTTGATTTTCTCACCAGTTACAGTTGCAACACGCTCAATCAGTGGCATACCCGTCTGAATCGCATCTGAAATTGCTTTTACTGTACTGATATTGTCTACGATAACACCAACATCTGCCGGCAGTCCTCCACGAGGTACCTGTCTTCCCATCACACGCTTGATAAGAGTTTTTTCAGCACCCTGCGGATATTTTGTTTTCGCTACTACTACTTCAATATTTTCGATATCAGCAACTTTCGCCTGCATCAGTTCAATGGCATCCGGTTTATTATCCTCAATCACAATAAGACCTTTTTCCGCACCTGTTGTCTTAAGAATCGCCTTAAGTCCATAAATAATATCATCTGCAAACTCCAGAAGTACTCGGTGGTCTGCTGTCAAAAGCGGTTCACACTCGCAGCCGTTCAACAAAATGGTATCTACCGGTTTTGCAGGTTTCAGTTTGACACAAGTCGGGAAACCGGCACCACCCATACCAACGATACCTGCTTCACGAACGATATCGATGATCTCATCCGGTGTAAGGCTGTCCAGATCTTTATTCGGTTTCACAGATTCGTGCAGAGTATCCTTTCCATCCGATTCGATCACTACGGCCATAACCTCACTGCCTCTTGTGGCATGCATACGTGGTTCAACTGCAACTACAGTACCGCTGACACTGGAATGCACCGGAGCACTGATAAAGCCTGCTGCCTCACCGATCTTCTGTCCGACTTTTACAGTATCACCTACCTGAACAATTGGATTTGCCGGAGCACCCAAATGCTGAGACATGGAAATAACCAATGTCTTCGGTTCCGGGAATCTCTCCAGAGCAATGTGTTCACTGTACTCTTTGCGTTCTGACGGATGTACACCGCCAGAATAACCTGCCAGTCTTTCCTCACGAATAGACTTCACATAATCATTAATAACTTTGAAATTTGTTTTGGAATAATCACGAATCTGAATCGGCTGATTTAAAAATTCTTCCAGACGTCCCTGTTTTTCCAGTCTTCTGTAAATTTTTTCCCATGCACAGTCTTTGTTGCCATCTACTTCACATTTTCCATCTTTGGCACCGCCGCACTGTCCATTGACGAGACTCTTGGAGCAGTCAACGATCGGGCAGATTCCGCCGGTAATATTCAAATAACACTGTGCACATGCATCACAGCTTTTCTTTGTCAGTGCCATGCCATGATGACCAGTATAATTTAAAGAATTGCTGGCAGCATATACCGGTTTTCCTGCCAGATCTGCAACCGTCTGAATACCCAGACCACAGGAAATAACAATAACATTCTCGGTACCTTCCGGAATCATATCCGGCAGCTTCTGCTCGGTGTGATGTTTGTTACATAAGAAATCCACCTTTGCACTGCCTGTGATTGTTTTTCCAAGTCCTGCAGCAAGCTTTTCAAACTCACCACAATCCGGTTCATCCACGGTTTCAAATTCCTTAAAGCACTTGTTACAGGCAATAACGAACAGATTATCTTTATCAGCCAGCAAAGACTCCAGTTCGTCAGTCTTTTTCAACTTATACTTAGTATAGTTTTCCAATTGCTCACCTTCCTTACGAAATGATTTATAAACCTTATACTCACCTGTTCATTTTATCTTTCACCCTCTGCACACGGATGAAGGCATAAAATGACCCGGTAATAAGTCTACAATTAATGCAGTTATAAGTATAGCACATGTTGTAAATATTATCCAGAGAATATCTTGCTTTGTAATCAGAATTATGCAAAAATTCTTCCTTATTTTTCTGTTGTATATTTATGAACTGTTGCTTTTACACTACCCGGACCGGCAATCATTTCCCGGAACATCACTTCAATTTTCTCTCCCACACCTGCCCGGTAAAGGTCGATAAAGAACATACGCTCATTGGAGAGAATAGGCTTAAGCTGATCTGTAAAAGTTTCCTGCCGACCCACTACAATGTCTTTCAACCGTTCCTGAATTTCTTCGTTCATAGGATCGGGAGCCAATTCATACTTATTTCCTGCATCATCCACCGCCAGCATATACCGGAGCCATCCGGCAATTCCCAGTGGAAGAGCGGTGAGTCGGGAAGCATCACCGTATTTTGCTACGTATGCTTTTATCGTTTCTCCAAATCGGATACCTACCATCTGGGATACATCCACAGCCAGTCGGAGATTGGTATCTCCCAGGTATTCATTGGGGAAACGATCATCGAAAAGTTCATCTACAAATGCCTGTGGTGAAAGGATTCCCGGATCCTGTACTACCGGAAGTCCCTCATCATAAGCCACCATCCGGGCCATTTTCATCATATCCGCATCCGTATTCAGCATATGCGCAAACAGATCGTATCCCAGTACCACCCCAAGAGGTCCGGTGGCAGAATGTACCGGATTCAGGCATACAGTTACTTTCATACGTTCAGCCAAATTTACTGTTTTCCGGTCAGCCATATACACGCCAAAACCTTTTTCCAGTGCAGGACGACCATTAGGAAAACTGTCTTCAATCACAAGATACTGAGGCTTTTCCGCATTGATAAAAGGAGCTATGTAGGTTTTCTTTCCGGTAATCACCGGCTGCATATCCTCTACCCCCAGATTTTCAAGGTCGTTGGCAATCCGCTCACTTGGACGTGGTGTGATCTTATCAATCATAGTCCATGGGAAAGCAACTGTTTTTTCATTACTGACATAGTCTGTAAATCCGGCATCAACAAAACCCTCTTTCTTCCATTCTTCCGTCATAGTCAGCACAGACTCCCGAAGTTTTGCACCATTTTGAGAACAGTTATCCATAGAAACCAGCGCCAGAGGATATTTGCCTGCTTTATATCTTTCATAAAGCATCGCTGTCAGCACTGCCATGGCTCCGATAGCTTTCTTGGGACCATTCTGGATATCCGCTTCCACAAACGGGAACCAGGTACCGTCTGCTTTCTGCAGTGCATATCCTTTTTCAGTAATTGTAAAAGAAACCATCTGAAGGGACGGACTTGCAAAAATTTCTTTCAGCCGATTCCATTGTTCAGGATTGGAAGACTGGGCTTTTACCGCCTCTGCCAGAGAACCCAATACCTTATATTCTCTTGTACCATCCCCATGCAAAATTACGCTGAGCCCCAGATTGTCATAGGGTTCATAAATTTTATCTACCACATCATAATCGAAAGTTTCTACACAGGTAATACCTCTGTCCATCGCCCCTTCTTCCAGAAGTCCGTCTGCAATACCGCCTATAAAGATACGGAAAATATTTCCGATGCCGAAATGCACCCACTCCGGTTCCTTTTTTGCTTTTTCTGAAACTTTCTTCACATCATATCCGGGAAGTGTGATTCCTGCTTCTTCCCATGCTTTACGGTTTTCAATTCCACTCATTGTTAACTTCATGTTGTTACCTCATCCATTTTTCTTTTATAAAGTTTTATACTTACGCTTATATCTAAATCGTAAGTATAGTGTACATCTTTAATGTCTATAAATCTATTAGATAAATAGTACAATATTTATTTACCATTTTTGTATAGTTTGCTTTTATAATATTCTAATGATTGCATTTCTGATTATTCTATACTAGAATAAGTCTGAAACTAACTTTTATCTTACAATGTTATTGAGCGAGTCTTATGAGTGAAAAAGGATTAACAAATATTAATTTAAAAAAAATAAACAAATCCAAAGTTTATCAGTATATTTACAGAAAAAAGGTAACTTCCAAGCTTCAGATTGTCCAGGAGCTGCAAATGGGGTTATCCACTGTCAGTCAAAATCTGAATTTACTGGAGGCGGAAGGTCTGATTGAACGAAATGGTTTTTTTGATTCCACCGGTGGAAGAAAAGCGCATGCGATTCGAATCGTTTCAGACTTTAAAATTTCAATTGGGATTGGGATTTTAAAAAACAGGGTTCACATTACTGCTGTTGATTTATATGGGAATACCATTTGTACAGACACGATTTTTCTCCCTTATGCAAATGCAGCTGCTTATTATGAACGGGTTACCGGTAAAATCAAAGAATTCATTGCCCAAAATGCATACGAGGAAAACCAAATTCTTGGAATTTCCATTGCTACTCAGGGAATCATTTCTCCCGATAACACAACCGTAACCTATGGAAATATTATGAATAATACCGGCATGAATCTGAAAGATTTCTCCCGACATCTTCCTTATTCCTGTCATCTGGAACATGACTCGAAATCTGCTGCCTTTCTGGAATTATGGAATCATCAGGATCTGGATAGTGCCGTTGTGTTCTTACTGAATGAAAATCTGGGCGGCGCTGTCATAACAAACCACCAGATCCATCAGGGATGTACCATGCATAGTGGGGTCATTGAACATATGTGTATCACCCCCGATGGACCTCTCTGTTACTGCGGAAATCATGGCTGTCTGGAAACTTATTGTTCTGCCAACGCCCTAGTACATGCTACTGGTCTGGCTGTAAAAGAATTTTTTCCGCTTTTAAGAGAAAAAAAGTCTCCCCAGCTCATCCAGCTCTGGGAAGACTATCTGAATCATCTGGCTTTTGCCATGAAGAATTTAAACCTGATCATCGACGCACCTATTATTATAAATGGATATCTGGCACCATTTTTTACCGAAGAGGATATTTTGTATCTGCTGAAACGCATCAATTCTTCCTCTCCATTCGTATTGGATCGGAATCAGATTCTTGTGGGTACCCATGGCCAGTACACCCCAGCCATCGGTGCAGCTTTATTTTATGTAGAACAATTTATTCAATCAATATGAATGTTTGAGGAAAAAGGTATTTCCCATTTTCTCTATAAACTACTCCTGAACATTAATAATAACTTTCATAGTAGTCTCGCGGTTTTCGTCAATATACTGATAAGTCTTAAGATAATCTTTGAATGCAAATGTTTTTGAGATTAATGGTTTTAAATGCACTTTTTCCTCTTTTACCAACCTGATTCCATCTATGTAATCATCATGACAATACATCTTGGTACTCTTAATGTCCAGCTCATAGTCGTTTGCCACAGCAAGATCAATCTCTGCCATTCCTGCAAATACTACAACCAGTACGATAACATCTCCTTTTCTTGCGTATTTGATTGCCTGCCCCATTGTGATATTATTTCCGGCACAATCGTAAATAACATCCGTTTTATCCGGACCGAATGCTTCAATCAAAGCTTCTCAAAAATCTTTTTCCTTTGTATTTACACACACATCAATGCCACATCACTGCGTCAGAGGATCACTGTCCATTACAACTTCTCGGGTCTCTCAGATGATGAGGTAGCACGGTATGTCCTCCATAAACTCACCTGTGCCGGGGGAAGCGAGACCATGATAGAAAAGCTGCTCTTTCTGCCATCCACAGCCATTCCCAGGAAAATCCACGTCTGATCGACAACCTGATGACGGATGCCCTTGCCCTTGGGTCACAAATGGAGAAAAAGTCAATCGATACAGAAGTGATCCTCGCGGCTGTCAGCAACCAGAAGCTGATGTAGGAGGGTGTGCCATGGAATATCAATGTATTCTTATAAGAGGAAAACGAAAAGAACGACGAAACGGGGAAATCCGACTTATCAGACATTCCGGATCCTGTTACGAAGCAGAAATCTCTGGTCGTGGGACTTACTTCCACGTAATTGCAGGGAAACACAGCTATGGGAACTATATCTGTATTCCAAACCATGACGTAGGAAGTGAACTGTCCAGCTACCGGGATCTGTTCTGGAATACAGAGCGTCTTTCCGGGCCCCTGAAAAAGGTGGATGCAGTAACAGTCTCAAGCGGGCTGTGCCATCTGGAAGAACTGAGCAGTTTAGAAAAATACACCGACCAATAACACTGAAAGCACGGATTCCTATAGGACTCCGTGCTTTTTCAATACTCCCCAATAATGTGCCGTATTATCGCTGTCAATCTGCCATTAGCTCCCAGACTGCGCGGTCGATTCTTTGAAAAACGGAAAAATAATTTGCCGTTTGCATCTCCCTCAATTCGCTGTCCACCAGTATACGACTTCCGGTTCAGCGGTCTCTCCTGCTGTAGACTTTTATTTCAATTCACGCCCCTGCGAGAGGGGCTTCCATCGTATACCGGGATCACAACGTAGAATGTCTATTTCAATTCACGCCCCTGCGAGAGGGGCTTCTTTGTACAGCGTTTCACCGGTCATGGCCTTTGTCTGGTAACAGTATACGATAGCAATTATTGCCTGCGAGATCAGCGTAGATCCATTGTTTCTAACCCACAGAAAACGCGTCTCACTTCCTGTAATTCCGGTTGTCAGCTTCCAGATAAGTCTGTATATCCATATGTCGAAATGCTGACAAATGCAGAAAACCGCAACGCTGGCTATTACTATTCTCGGTACTGCGGAAAAGACTATTTGGAAGCCCTCTCCGGCCCAATCCGATTCGGATGGTTCGTAGAGGAGCCAGCTCTGGGATACAACAACGAATACAATTGCCGTAATAACACCAAGCCATGCTGCTTTAGTGGCGTATTTTTTCCCTTCCTCTTCGTTGAGAATATCTGTTACGAGGAATGTTGATGCGAACAGCACATTCCCCAGCGTCTGTTCTATTCCGAAAGCATCTACCACTCTCAGAACTTCAATGTTCGCCAGTATCGTCG
>SFQZ01000293.1 GCA_004562915.1 bacterium | reverse complement strand
AAGGAGATTCCGCAGAATAATCCCTTAAAAATGTTATTGCAGAAAGCGGATTCTGAAATTGAAAAGAATAGTCCACAAGGCGCAGCATCACTGGAAGGTGCTGAATTTACCATGAAGTATTATACAGAACGATCTGCTGCTGATCCGGCATTATCAGGAAAAGTGCCTGTAAGAACATGGGTGTTCCGTACAGACGCAGAAGGAAAGGTTTCTTTTACAAAAGATTACTTTGTATCCGGAGATGAATTTTATTATCAGAATGACGGAGTTACTTTGTGCGTGCCTCTTGGAACAGTGACCATACAAGAAACAAAGGCGCCGGAAGGATATTTATTGAATGACACTGTATTTGTACAGCAGATTGTAGGAGATGGACAGGATGAATCGGTATCCTGCTATCAGACAGCAAAAGTTCCGGATCAAGTGATTCGTGGCGATCTGGAGTTTGTCAAAGTTTCAGACGGAGATTTGAACCGATTAGCAAATGTTCCATTTTCCATAACAAGTAAGACTACTGGAGAAAAGCATGTGCTTGTAACGGACAAGAATGGATATGCAAGCACTTCGGCAGAATGGACGAAGCATACAGCAAATACAAACGCAGGGCATTCTTCTTCAGATGGTATCTGGTTTGGAACATCAGAGCCGGATAACAGCAAAGGAGCACTTCTCTATGATACCTATGTAATTGAGGAACAGAGATGTGGTGCAAATGAAGGCATGAATTTATTGAAATTTGAAGTGACGATTTATAAAGATTCTACTACTGTGCAGCTTGGAACACTGACAGATGACAGAATCGAGATTTTTACAAAGGCACTGGATCAAGACACAGAAACACAGTTTTCAAAAGCAGATGAGAAAGTAACGCTGATTGATACTGTGGAATATGAAGGCTTGAAAAGAGGGCAGGAATATAAAATTGTTGGAACATTGATGGACAAGGAAACTGGAAAGCCTATTATGATTGACGGAAATCCGGTGACATCAGAAAAGACATTCAAAGCAAAAAAATCAAGTGGTACAACAGAGGTTACCTTTACTTTTAATGGGTTATCTTTAGCAGGAAAAACAGTGGTTGTATTTGAAGAACTTTATCATGAGGATTTAAAACTTGCAGTTCATGCTGATATTCAGGATGAAGACCAGACCATTTATTTTCCGAAGATTGGTACAACGGCAAAAGATTCTGAAACGGAGCAGCATATATCCTGTCCGGATAAAGAAGTCACGATTGTGGATACAGTTTCTTATGAAAATCTGATACCGGGAAAAGAATACAAAGTCACAGGTGTTTTGATGGATAAAGAAACACAGAAGGAGCTTATGATCAATGAGCAGAAGGTTACAGCAGAAACCGTATTTGTTCCAGAAAAATCCAAAGGAACTGTGGAAATGGTATTTACATTTGATGGCAGTGCGCTGAAAGGAAAAACTGTCGTAGCCTTTGAAACAGTAACTTATCAGGAAAAAGAAGTAGCAAGCCATACAGATATTGAGGACAAGGATCAGACCATTTATTTTCCGGAAATCGAAACAACAGCAAAAGATGGAGCAGATGGAGATCAAGAAGTAACTGTTGAGAGTAAAGTTGTGATTGTCGATACTGTGGAATACAAAAATCTTGTTGCGGGACAAAAATATCATGTAGTAGGAACTTTGATGGACAAAGCTACAGGTAAAGAATTGATAGTTAATGAAAAGAACGTGACTTCTGACATTGTATTTACCGCAGAAAAATCAAATGGAAAAGTAGATGTTACCTTTACTTTTGATGGAAGTTCGCTGAAAGGTCATAGTCTGGTTGTGTTCGAGAAACTGTATCTTGCAGAGGGAGAAGTAGAGCAAGAACTGGTGTCTCATGAAGATTTGGAAGATGAAGGGCAGACGATAAAGATGGTTGAGAAAGACATTCCAAAGCCGGAGCATCCAAAGGAAGATACACCAAAGACTGGAGATGATAGTAACGCAAAAATCTGGATAGCCATAGCAGCATTGTCTTTGGCAGGAGTTATTACCGCTGGTGTTTTGAAACGAAGAGGAAAGAAAAACAAGAAGTAGCAGAATAAGATGAATGGTATCAGAGGGGCGGCTTA
>SFQZ01000292.1 GCA_004562915.1 bacterium | reverse complement strand
GATTGGCGATACCAGTACCAAGCATCTCCAAAGGAGAGATTTTTATGAATTTATTCGCTATCAGTTTCTTTGGACACAGAGAAGTTGATAATCCGTTTGTGATTGAGCGACAGTTGGAATCAATCATCCGTGAGCTGCTTCTTACCAAAGAATATGTCGAGTTCCTTGTCGGGCGAGATGGAGAATTTGATCAGCTTGTTTCATCAACGGTTCGCAGATGCAAGCGAACAGTCCGGGATGACAACAGTTCTCTCGTTCTTGTACTGCCATATATGACGGCAGAATACCGGAACAATGAACAGTCATTTCATGAGTATTATGATGAAATTGAAATCTGTCTCGAATCCTCAGAAAAGCACTTCAAGTCCGCCCATCAAGTCAGAAACCGGTCCATGGTTGACCGGTCGGATTTGGTTATTTTCTGCGTAGAACACAATTCTGGCGGAGCTTATCAGACCATGCAATATGCAAAAAAGGCAGGTGCAAAAATCGTGAATCTGCCAGATGTACCTCGTTGACTTTCGCTTTATTTTTCTCGGAAAGGAAGAACATGAATAAAAAGAAACAAATAGCCATTCTATTTGCCGTCATTATTGTTGTGACAGTTGGAATCATTATTGCGGTGACTTCACATCAGAAAAAGGAAATGAACTTCGATGAATTTGCTGACCGTTTTGAAAAAGGCGCAGAAGAAGTTCTTGGGGAAGATGTAAAGAAGGTCTCCAAAACTGAACTTGCAGCCACACTAACCTACGGAGACCAAAACGACAAGGATAACAACATCTACTACCGCATCCTTAAAACTACATTTTACGAAGGAGACCCGGGAAAAATCACCGGATTACATATGGAAGCTCTGGGTGTGCTTTTCCCAGTTGACAGCATGGACAGCTGTGAGGAAATGATGATTCAGGACTGGCCGGGCGCTCTTTACAAAAAAGATGACACTGCATTTCTCTGTTGGACTTATTCTCCAGAAGTCACTTATGTTCTGGAATACACTCCAAGCAAAATTGATGATTCTGAAATCATCAAAATGGCAGAAAGTGCCGAACTTGTAGAATAAAAAGTCTCTGTCCGAGATAAGTATTGGTGTGTATAACTAACCCTTTTATTCATTTTTTATGAATGCCCATAGGCAAATAAAAAGGATCAAGGTGTATTTCAACCTTGCCCCTATGGGTCAGTATTCAGTTCAACAAATTGGAATTTGACGCTCCATCAAACTGAAATTTGAGTCTCTGTAAAACTGGAATTAACCCATACAATTATTTTAATTTAGAGGTTCTTACGCAATTATCCGTATTTTGCAATTTTTCTATACTGGAATGCCAGGAGCATGGTCGGGGCAAACTCCGTTATGAGCTGTTCAATCTGCATACGCTTGCATCCTTCTTATTAAGAGCACCCTCATAACCTTCAAGCCAAGACAGTTTATAATTGTTCCTCGCTCATAATCATCAAGAGCTATGCAATACTTCTTTGACATATATTTCACTCCTTCAAAAAATCCTTAAACGGTGCTTCGGTGGATACAAAGGTATCGTATGCAAAGTTTGCCCCCAATACTTGCTGCTGTCCATATTCTGAAGCACAGCGGCTGCGGACTGGAGAGATACACTATATTCCGGGGAACAGCCGCCAAACAAAACAGCGATTTTCAATTTTTTCATTGCGCTACTTTCCTTTCTGCTAAATATTCCTCCAGGCACAGCCCTTTTTCATACATCTCTGTAGCTGCCTCTACGCCCACATACCGATAATGCCATACTTCCTCGGCAACGCCCGTGATGTCGGTTTTGTTTCCGGGGTAACGGAAGATAAAACCGTATTTGTAGCTGTTTTCTTGTAGCCAAAAATAAAGGTCATAGGTGGCCCCATTGATGTCCACGGCCAAACCAATTTGATGTTCGCTGTATCCGGGAACAGCTACCCATTCCTTTGCCAGTTTCTCCGCTTCGCTCTGGGAATTTCCCTCTTTGCGGTATCCAGCCACTTTGTCGTCATAGAGCTGCTGCTGCTTTTTCTGCGTGCGGTAACCGGATACGACCATAGGCAGTTGATCCCAATTTCCTTCCTTTGCTGCTTCCAACATCTCCATGAGAGGATCA
>SFQZ01000291.1 GCA_004562915.1 bacterium | reverse complement strand
GCACCAAAGCAGGAATACTTTGATATCAAAGAAACCTAAAGTTGTGATGATCAGAGAAAAACTGGAGCAGTGGTTGAAACATGCAACAGACGTGCTGATCAGATATCTGAAATGGATTCAGTTTTGGAAAGAGTTTTACAGACCAGAACCAGAAGAAGAGTGGCACGAATTATTTACGGAGGCATTGGCAAATGAAAGAAAGATAAATGACTATCTGGACGTGCTGATGTTTGGAACAGGAGAAGAGATTGTAGAGTTTTTCAAGATGAAGAGAAGGGAGGTTGAAAAAATTGAAGAAAGAATTAACGAATATCAGCGAGAAGTCCTTAATGGAATTAGAAGATATTGTGAACGAGGAGATGCTTACAACAGAAGATGTCAATGATATGTTGGAGCATACGGATAAAGGAAGAACAAAGCAGACAATCAGAAATTGTGTAACCGTATTACAAAAAGATCCAGTGCTGAAAAAAGCGATTAAACGAAATGAGCTTTCCGGAAGAATGGACATTGTGAAAGAGGTGCCTTGGGAACGGAGAAATAACAGTCCTACGGTTACAGATACTGATGAAAATAATTTGAAGATGTATCTGGAAGAAAATTATGAACTGACAAGCGAGCGTGTGATCAAAGCGGGAGTAGATATTGTTTCCAATGAAAATAAATATCACCCAATCAGAGATTATCTGGAGAGCCTGGTTTGGGACGGAATTCCAAGAATAGAAAATATGCTTCCACATTTTCTGGGAGCAGAAAAGAGCAAATATACAATCGGAGTAATGAAAATGCACATGCTGGCAGCGATTTCAAGAATTTATGAACCGGGAATAAAATATGATATTATGTTGTGTTTGGTTGGGAGTCAGGGAGCCGGAAAGTCCACATTTTTCAAATATCTAGCGATAAAAGAAGAATGGTTCAGCGACAATCTGGATCATTTGGATGATGAAAATATTTACAGGAAACTACAAAATCACTGGATTATCGAAATGGGAGAAATGAAGGCAACTATCACAGCAAAGAATATTGAACAGATAAAATCGTTTCTGAGCAGACAGAAAGAAACTTATAAAGTACCTTATGAAGTTCACCCGGAAGACAGACCGAGACAGTGTGTATTTTGCGGTACTTCAAATGATCTGAATTTCCTTCCGCTGGACAGAACCGGAAACAGAAGATTTGCTCCGGTGATGACAGATATGTCGAAAGCAGAAGTTCATATTCTGGACAATGAGGCAGAGAGCAAAGCCTATATCGAACAGGCCTGGGCAGAGGCAATGGTACTGTATCGACAGGGAAATGTGTTCTTAGGATTTACAAAGGAAATTGAGGAAGAGTCAAAGCGTCTGCAGAAAGAATTTATGCCGGAAGATACCAATGCCGGAATCATACAGGCATTTCTTGATGACTACGATGACGAGTATGTATGTACCAGAATTCTGTTCGATGAAGCGCTACATCGAACCGGAGAAATGAAACAGTGGGAAGGTAAAGAGATTGCTAATATTATGAACAATGCAATTGAAGGCTGGAAACCACATGGTACACATCGGTTCGGAAAGGAATATGGAATACAGCGTTCATGGAAAAGGATGGAAGATTCTGTGAAGAAAGATAAAGACGGCTTTATGGAAGTACCGGAACAGTTGGAGATACCGTTTGAGTAAAGATTATTGTAAACGATGTAAACGGAACTTGAAGGAAAAACTTAAAAAGTTAACTTTTAAAATCTTTTGAGCCCCGTTTACAAATTCCGTTTACAAATTGGAAAGGAGCAGAAAATGATGAAACAGGGAAGATTAGGATACAACAGTAGTAATGGAAGATATGGATTATTATCATCAGACTTATGGATTGATACAGGATTTCACTGTGGAGAAGGACTGGAAGTGCTGGTAGGTGATGAATGGGTACAGACCAGAATGGAGATGAATCTGGCAAGAGAATGGTATCTGGTGGGGACACCTTATTGTGGAAATCTGGAATATGTGCAGGCAAGGATATCGAAATAAATAGCCCCCGGCAGGGCGCAAGGGGACTTTTGATGGACGGTACGGCTGTCGAAAGTGCTTTTGCGTTACTTTTGACAAAAGTAACAAAACCGCCGTATCCGG
>SFQZ01000290.1 GCA_004562915.1 bacterium | reverse complement strand
AAGGATAAAAATAAAATCCAAACCTTTTCAGATGCTATTTGTTGCATTTCCTGCATCACCTGCAAAAGGTTTGGATTTTATTTAAGTTTGGATATCGAAGATCGTGGATTCGAATAACCGGAACTCCTGTTGCTTTGCATCCCCGTTCCATTTCATGTTTCAGATAAGACTTGGAAAATGGGAAAATTCGCTGATCCGATGCCAGTGAATAATACATCTGAAAATAGTCCTGCATTTCTTCACAGAGAAACTCCGGCATCACAACGACCCGGTTACTTTTCGCTGTCTTTGGCGAAGTAATAATGTCCTGCTTTTTCATCCGGTGGTACGTTTTATTGATCCGCACCGTCTGTTTTTCAAAATCAAAATCTGAGGGTGTAAGGGCAAGCAGCTCTCCTTCCCGGATTCCGGTCCAGTACAGCATCTCAAAGGCATAATAGGATCTGGGCTTGTCCATCATTGCCTCGGCAAATTTCAGATACTGCTCCTTTGTCCAGAATTTCATTTCCTTTGGAACCTCTTTTCCCATACTTCCTGCCTGTCTTGCCGGATTGCAGGGCAGATTATAATAGTTCACCGCATGATTGAAAATTGCTGTAAGCTGTGCCTGAATCGTTTTCAGATAATCCACGGAATAGGGCTTGCCCTTTTCATCCCGGTATGCCATCATCTCATTCTGCCAGGCAATCACATCCGCCACGGTGATCTCGTTGATCTTCCGTTTTCCAAAGTAAGGAAGGATTTTTGTCCGCACAATGTGGCTTTTCGTCTCAAATGTACTTTCCTTTACCCTCTGGCGTTTATACTCGGAATAAATCTCATAAAAGCTCTCAAACGTCATATCCAGCTTATTTCCTTTTCGGAGCATCATCTCATGTTCCCATGCAGTCGCTTCCCGTTTGGTCTTGAATCCACGTTTCTGCGTCTGCTTTCTTTCCCCTGTAAAATCGGTGTACCGGAACACCACTCTCCATGTACCTTTGTCTTTTTCCTGATATACAGCCATCTTAAGTACCTCCTATTTTTCTTCGTAAAACAACTTTTTCTTGAAATAATTGGCATCCACACGCCCCGGCACTGTAATCAGCCCCATTCCGCTGAGCTCTTTATTTAGCTGGCGAATAATCTGGTATGCCTTTGACTGCTTGACCTGTAAAATATCCATTACCTCTTCTGCAGTCAGAAATCCATTTTTTAATTCAGACATTCCATTCACCTCCTTCCGCATCATCTTCAAGGAAAACCCCTCTACTTATCCAAATTTTCAAGGCATCTTATACAACCTCGCTTTCAAATTTTCTTTAACTTAACTTTATTTAGTTAAGTTTTAACCGTATTATATTAACTCTTTTCCGTTAAGTCAAGTGGTTTGAACATCTGTAGTTAAATTTTTTTGTTTAAGTTTTTCTTGCGTCTTATTTTTCCATATGCTATACTGATTTAAACAAATATCGTTAACCACCAGTTCCTATTCATTGCAAAACGTAGGAACTTATATTCAAAAACGGGAAATATTCAGAACCCCTTAGAATAAGTAAGCAGATTTGTCATGCTTGCATGTAAGAAGATGCTTATCTTATTCGTAAGGTGGCTCGAATAGAGTCACCACCTCATATATGAGCAAAATTAGTTGCGTAGCAACGGGAAAGCACGACTTGTCGTGCTGTTTTGCGAATATTTGAGGAGGGGTTCTGAACAGATACCAAAATCAAATAAAAGATTTCAGGAAAAGGAGAGATCCCTATGGCATTTGGAAAACGTATTAAATTAGCCAGAACCCCCAAGGCTGATCTGGTCAAAGAAATGGCACAGATCTTCGGTGTCAGTCCCAGAGCAATCAATGTTCCGAACATTGACTCCTATCTCGGACTCATGCACACCCTCTTTGCACTGGAAGATATGTATGGCATCAAGATCGGAGAGATTGACGGAGAACTCTGCCTCCGACTTGACCGGGAGCACAAAGAATATCAGCATCTGTTTGAACCTTTTCATGCATGGAAGCAAGTGGCTGCTAAACTGGAATCCGGAGAGATCAGTCAGGAAAAATACGATAACTGGCGATATAACTATCCGGAACTTGACACCTCCAAGATTCGGACAAAGGTTCCGTCTCAGGAAGTCTCTGAAAAAACCTTACTGACTACTCTTTCCAATTTTGGAAACAGTTCATCAGTAAGGTTTTTATGTTATAGAAATATAATTTTATTCAACGGATATTGCAAGAACGTTGCCATTCCGTTGCAAAAAAATAACGGAATTTGCTTGGAACCCGCATAAATACTTGGTCTATTTTTGCAAAATCCTATTCAAACTCGCAGAGTCTGGTTTGATTCAGATTATTTCAATACAGTTATCTATACTATTGTGTATTGATAAACTGCACCTTTTCCACACATTATTTTTCGTTTCACATATTTTTAGTACCAATCCAGTACCATTGCATTTTTTCATTATTGTGTGTAGTTCCGGTGGCTTGCAGGTTCGTTTGCCATTCACAGAATAAATTTCTGTCGGTTTGCAAGTCCACCTATGGAAATTATAATCTCCAAGCGATATTTCTGCAAGGAAAAATTTTGTGGTACTAATCGTTAGTACCACGATTGTTTTCTATGTACTGAGCGAAATCAATTACCTTTGCTGGCTTTCTCTTAGCAGCAATCCCTAGTCGTTCCATGTCTAATTTAAAAAGTTCACTCGGATATCCATACGCATCAAATCCCTCTGGCTGGCAGATATCTCTGTTCAGATACTCACTAAGTTCCCACTGATACTTTGCTTCTTTCTCCAGCTTCTTACCAAAATACTGTGCATTCATTACCATTCTGTTAATGCCGCCAACCGATTTCCTACCATGAGTTTTTGTTACAGTTGTATCGCCTGACATTTTAAAATACAGCCCTATCTGATCCTCTGAATATCCCATTTCCTGCATCACGCCATGAATCACACGGCTGATATACATTGTATAGTAATTCCAGTTTCTTGGTTCAATATCTGTCATTGCTATTGTATAACGATTACTGGCATTCACAATAAACACGACATTTCTTCGTTTTATTTTCGTCAAATGTGTATCCCAGCAGAACACAAGTGAAGCACGTACCTTGAGTAATCTGCTCAATACATACAAATGATCTACTGATGGTAAAATGCTGCCCCTAAACCATCGATATATAGGCTGTGGGCATGACAAATGCAATATTTTCTGGATATCTTTGACTGTATAACCGGATCCATCAAATAACTCTTTCAGTAATATTGCCGTTCTTTCCATATCAATATTCCCATACATAAGCATATGCTCCTTCTAGCAAAACTCACCTTCTGTCCAATCAAATGGATAATCCGGATCTTCCCAATATTCTTCTTTGCACCATAGTCTTTCATGCACATGAAAGCGTTCCCTCGCCAGTTTTTCCTTTTCGTTATATTATTTATGGCAGAACGGAATATATATTTCTGCCTCCCCTTTAGTACATGATACATTTTGCAAACGTGATCCACAATTTTGGAAAACTGAATCGATATCATATATCCATTTACGTGGCTGTTCCTTCTGTTGACTATGCTCATATACTCTTTCAAAATATTGTTTCCATGTATATCTTCTGCCATATTCATCATAAATGCTATAACACTTTTATTTTTTAGGCAAAACTCTTCCAGTTCCTTATCGTAAGTGTGTACTTCCTTGTACAGGCAACTGAATTGACCAAAGTAGTAATCGGTTATTTTATGGTACACAGTAATGTATGGCTGGTTCAGATGGTATAAGGCAAGGGCTCAGAAAGAAGACCTGTTCCTCATAAAATGCGTTCTTTGCCTCAACCGTCAGGTCATCCAGTTCCGAGAAAACATCATGGTAGTTTTTAGGGAATTTGTTCTCACCAAACGCTTCTATCCTGCTTCCATCCACAAATTCCACCTGAAAGCTCATGGAATATCCGTCTAAGACATTGGGATCGCTTCCACGAAAGCCTGCCCAGGATGCCACATCATAGGTTTCCAAAACCCTGCGTGCTTTATCAAGAGTCTCTGCATCCACCGGATAGTCAAAAAGCTCCTCTTCTTCCCCATCCCAGGGCTCTATCCGTACCAGCGCTTTCTCCCCCCTGCCGGATCAGGCTTACACTCCTGATTAGCTCCATCATCGTTCCATGCACATAATACGTCAATTCCTGAATATCCGGAAGCGGTGTACTCTGACTGTTTTCTGGATTCTCCATGTTCTCTGTGTCAC
>SFQZ01000289.1 GCA_004562915.1 bacterium | reverse complement strand
CAAGATACATATCTGAAGGTACCGTTGTTCCTCCGTCGTTACATGTTTCCTCGCTATTTCTCAATTTACATATACGAATCCATTCCTCTGCAGAATTACATTTATCAAGACAACCGCATCCTGCAAATTGATTTTCACTATTTGCATCATTATTAATTATCTCCTGACGGAAATTCCATATATCTTCAGCATATTTTATTTGAGGTTCTACCAACTCAATATCCAGACAATCTGTCTCTATTACATATTCATGCATGTTTTATCCCTCACTTTCTAATCTGATTGCTTTTATTATCCGGCCAAAATAATAAAAAAACCACTTACCCAGAAAAGATAAGTGGTCAGCGTATACGTATATCGTATATATTCTGAAATTCTACTCTTCTCTGTATCCACTATCTTTACATACAACAACAAAACCATGCACGTGTACCGCATGCTTGGCTACCACATTGACGTATGAAGACTTGGATACAAATCTGCTCATCCGAAGAATTTCCTTTCAAAAAATATTAGATTTAGGTTACTACTGTAATACTCAATTGTCAATCAAATTTTTAAATCATCCGAAAAAATCTCAATGCGTCCACAATCGCATCCTCTTTCTCTTTTGGACACTGTGGATGCTTTGTATCTTCCGACTTAGGCAAATTATAGTTCTCACGCTCTATGATTCCATACTTAGCTTTTACCTGTGCAATATAAAGGTTAGACACCTTCATCCCATCATTATGCTCAGCCACATATGCCTTTATCTCCTCATATGTAGCCTTGCTTTCCGCACTGGTCAAATCCATCTCATCCATATCCAGTTTCACATTCACATGATGTTTTGCCTCATGAAGTTTGGACAATAAGCATACCGTCTCCACGTGAAACGTCGAAGGAAACATATCGACACAACAGACCTTTTTCACTTCATATCCTCTCGCCTGTAAAACTTCCAGATCTCTTACCAGACTGGTCGGCTTGCAGGAAATATAAACCATCTGAGGCACATTGTAACGAATGATTTTTTCCAAAGCTTTTGGATTGATTCCGTCCCTTGGTGGATCAAGTACAATATAATCCGGCTTTTCTTCAATGCTGTCAATGACTTTAAGTACATCCCCTGCGATAAACTCGCAGTTATGTAAACCATTTAACTGTGCATTCTCTTTGGCAGCTTCCACTGCCTCCTCAATGATCTCCACACCGATCACTTTTTTAGCTACCGGAGAAAGCATCTGTGCGATCGTTCCGGTTCCGGAATACAGATCGAATACAATTTTACCATGCTCCGCAACATCTGCGTCTGTTCCGCTTGGAAGTGCATCTCCGATAAACTCTCTGGCAGTCTGATATAGCACCTCTGCACCCAGGGAATTTGTCTGGAAAAAAGAAAATGGTGTAATCTTAAAGCGAAGCCCTAACAATTCCTCGTAAAAGAAATCCTGTCCATATAAAACATCCGTGCCTTCATTCGTCACGGTATCTGCCACATTGTCATTTCTCGTATGCAGAATACCTGTCATGGTACCTTTGTAATCTGCTGCAAGAAGAGCAGCTTTCCAGCCCTCTAATAATTCCTCTTCCGTTCCTGCAAATGCGTTTTCCTGTGCATTGTTCAACGTACTTTCAACTTCATCCATCTGTGCTGCGGCAATTCCCGGAAAATCCGTCTGCGTTGTAGTCACCAGATCTACTAATATTTCCCCTGTTTTGACTGCCTTACGGACAAGCAGATGTCTTAAATATCCGGTGTGACGCAGTTTATGGTAATAGGTGATATTTTTTTCACGAAAATAAGCAAGTGTGACAGACAGGATCTTTCTGAAATCCTCATCCACGATTTTACATTCCGGAACCGTCACTATGTCGTAGAAGCTTCCCCGCTTATGCATGCCCAGAGCCAGGGGACCATCCTTTTCCTCATCTCCGAAGGAAAATTCCATTTTGTTCCGGTAGCCCTCCTGAACCGGACTGGCTTTAATGCCCTCAAATTCATAATCGCTGCATACGCTATCCAGCAGTTTTTTTACCTGGGCTTCCTTCATTTTCAGCTGTTCCTCATACGGAAGACTGCGGTAAGTACAGCCGCCGCAGGCGCCAAAATGAGGGCAGTCCGGCTCTGTTTCCACCGGAGCTTTCTCCA
>SFQZ01000288.1 GCA_004562915.1 bacterium | reverse complement strand
TGTTTTGGTATGTATCCGGTCATATTCCATGTAAAATCATTCAGCATAGCGCACCTCCCTCCCGATTTAATATAATATTTGCGAACATTCAGAAAGCTGAAAGTTGTCGAGTTCTTTTCCGTTACAATTCTTTCATCATGCACAATGATTCTGGCATTGAAACATAAGGACCATAATTATCCATTTTATTAAATCCCACTTTTCGATATACATGACACGATTCTTGTAGCAATTCTCCAGTTTCAAGAATCAATTTCCTATATCCTAGTTCTTTCGCCCACTCGATTAATTCAAGAACCAGCTTGGTTCCTATTCCTTTTCCTTGGAATTCTTCTCTGACAAATAATCTTTTCAACTCGGTTGCATTGTCGATATCACCGTACTGATATTCTCTAATCGCTCCAGCACCAGCGGCTTTTCCATCAACATACACAACTACAACCTCCTTTATCTCATCAAGTTGATTATACTGTTTATATTTATCTCTCTTAATAACTCTTCCTACTCGCCTATCTAAATCCATATCTAATAATTGACAGTTTTCGATAAAGTCTTCATTTGTCCCAGAGCATCTAATAAATTCAATATCAGCCATATATAAACACCTCCAAAGTAAAGAAAATTCAAATTGAACAAAATCGCTGCGCGATGGCCTGCCAAGGCTGTGGCGCAGTTTTACTGTTTTTTTATTAAAAAGGCAGTTGATTCTTCTTTAAAATGTATTTATTGTTAAGTTACCACACAAAACGAAATACTAAAGAAAGCTCCACTGCCTATGAAAATAATACCATTACAAAGCTGCTTTCACAAGCAGTTTTATTTTGCAAATGCTCCTCCATGACAGGTAGTTACTGTTGTTATTACTACTTTTATTTCATGGAGGGTATTTATGTACGAAGATATTTTTGAATTAGTAACTATTGCTGCACGAAAGAGGAATCTAAAGGAATCCACAGCCAATGCGTATTGTCACGCCCTTAGTCCGTTTCTGAATGCTACCGGTAAACCCTGGCAGGAACTTACTATCGCTGATGTTGATGATTATCTTACTGCTAAAAGACTTGCCGGTATTATGCCCGAAACCTACAATCACTACTACGGGGCATTGCGCTTTATGTACAAGCGGGTGCTCAAGCTCAACTGGGACGAAGATGAAATTCCCAGAATGAAACGTGACCGTTCCCTGCCTACGGTTCTTGCTAAAGAAGAAATCGAAGCCATCCTTGATACTACTAAAAACCTGAAATACAAGGCTATCTTTGCTGTTATGTATTCGGGCGGTCTTCGTGTATCTGAAGCAACCCATTTACATTACGAAGATATTTCCCGCAAAAATCATTCCATCCATATCCGCAACACCAAAAACAGAATGGACCGTTATACCATTCTTGCTGACCGTACACTTGACATTCTGACAGAGTACTGGTTTCAGTGTGGAAAACCCAAAAATATTTTGTTCCCAAGTCAGGCAACCGGAGAATATCTGGATATCTCTGCGGTAAATCAGGTGTTAAGAAGAAGCTCTGAACAGGTCGGACTTGCTAAGCATGTCACTTCCCACGCATTCAGGCACAGCTTCGCAAGTCATCTTCTTGAAGCAGGATGTGATATTAAATATATTCAGGCATTATTAGGACACTTGGATCCTAAGTCTACCGAGATTTATCTTCATGTCAGCAACAAAACTTTGCTTGGCATTAAAAGCCCTTTTGATGTACAGGAGGATTCATAATGGAGCATCCGACTGTACAGGATATATTTCTACGGTTTTATCCGCGATATCTTGATAAACATACACCTTCACCACAGCAATCCAAAGTTGCAAACTGCATCATTAACTGCAAGACCGGTGCTTATGGTGCCAACGTAAGCATGTGTGAGGACTGTGGCCACTTGCAAATCCATTATAATTCCTGCCGAAACAGATGCTGTCCCATGTGTCAGGCTTTGCCTAAGGAAAAGTGGATGGACAAGCGACGTGAGGATGTGCTGGAAGCTCCTTACTTTCACGTTGTGTTTACTGTACCACAGGAGTTGAATAATCTACAGTAACCAGCAGTTTCTCTATGACGCCATGTATCACTGCGTTTCAGCAACTATTGAAGAACTGACTTCCGACACAAAACATCTTGGTGCAAAGGTTGGATATATTTGTGTGTTACATACCTGGGGTTCTGAAATGAATTTCCATCCTCACATCCATGTCATTCTTCTTGGCGGCGGTCTGACAGCCGAAAATCAATGGCGTGATAAGGGCGAAGAATTCTTTCTTCCTGTAAAGGTACTTTCAAAGCTGTTCCGTGGCAAATATCTGGATGAACTGAAAAACCTCTGGGAAGAGAGAAAGCTTCAGTTTCACGGAAGCAGTGAAAAGTATCGTAACCATTATGCTTTCAAGGGACTCCTAAATACTTGCTATGAAAAGGATTGGGTTCCCCACTGCAAGAAAACCTTCAACGGTGCACAATCCGTTATTAACTACCTTGGGAAATACACCCACCGTATTGCCATCAGCAACCATCGTATCATCCGCATGGATGAAGATACAGTTACTTACTATGTCAAAGACTACCGAGAAGAAGGCAACTGGAAGGAATTTACCATTTCCGGTGTTGAATTTATTCGCCGGTTTCTTATGCATGTGCCTCCTAAACGCTTTGTCAGAATCAGGCATTATGGGTTACTATGTACCAGAACCAAAACCAAACATCTGACATTATGTCGGAATCTCCTTGGCTGCAAACAGTATCTTTCCCGGCTGAAAGACCTGGATACTCCACAGATGCTCGAAACCCTCTACGGTATTAAGGTTACTGTCTGTAAATGCTGTGGCGGACACCTTGGAAAACCACAACAGCGGATACCACTACGTATTTAAAGCTTGATATTCATATTTTTTGAAAAGCCTCAGAAATGAGGTCTATTTGTCGTGCTTAGATTCAGAAACGAGTCATCTGCCACAATGGCACAACCTTTATCTTATAGTAAAGTGTAAAGATTGAAAGTCCATACATATCGGCTCCGGTGACGCGACTTTGTTCACTATAGAAAAATCGAAATTGATGTAAACGATAGGGCAGTTTATCAAATATTGTAAGCTGCTTTATCGTTTACACCAACTTCGATTGGTTTCTAATCAAGTTTTCTCATAGCTTCTTTATTCAAGGCCGCCTGTTCCATTTCTTTCTCATAATCGCCCTTGGCGTAAGCGACATTGCTGATCGCCTTCTGCATTTT
>SFQZ01000287.1 GCA_004562915.1 bacterium | reverse complement strand
TTTGACGGCATCGAGTACCGTGGCTTCGGTCAGGAGCTGGTGGAGGAACTGGCGAAGTATTTGCCGGAGGAAGTACAGAATCTATTTGTATAATCACCATAGTTAAAATACAATTAATAGATAATTACAAGGAGACTAAAGATGGAAAATAAAAAATGGAAGAAATATGGAAAACTGACAGAACAATGTTATAGAAATATGATCGGAGCAGAGAAGGACAGTTCCTGTTGGGAAAAAGCTTTTGAACTTTTGATGGAGATTGTCAGAGCAGAAAGGCAGAAAGAACCGAACTGTTTTCAGGAAGTTTATATGCTGGATGAAGCGACAGATTATAAATATGATATTTCAGAATGGTTGGAAGATTGTCTGGATGAGATAGACATGAGAGAAGAGTATGAGGTACTTCTCTGTATGTGTGATACTTTGCTGAGTTTGTTTTCATGGCCAGACTACACAGGCTCTGATCTGAAATTCAGAAAAAGTTCTGTATTGGCGGCTCTTGGAAGAAATAAAGAAGCAGTATCCTTCTGCTGCAAATGGTTTGAAAAGGAACCGGAGAATATTATGGCAGCGACAGCTTATGTCTATGCATTGCTTAAAGTAAAAGAATATGAAACCGCAAAAAAATTGATTGATCAGTTTGTAACAGACGAGTCCGAATGTCTGGAGGAAAATGAAATTATGTTCCGTGCCGCATCAAAGTATTATGGGGCAATCGGGGACAAAACCCAAAAGAAACAGTTAGATAAAGTGTTAAAAGAATACGAAGCTTATGTGGACAGAATGATTGAAGAAGAATGGTTAGGCAGTGACGAAGATGGCTGGGAGGATGAAGAACTTCCGTTTGATTAAGATGTGTGGATGATATATGTATTTGCCGGATGAATAAAACAGTCAGGCTGATAGAAAAAATAACACTTGCATTTCTGTTATGCACGTGTATAATGAAATTATTGCTGAAAACAATCAATCATCACGCAGGTGATGTGGATAACTGAAAAAGATATATCATACGACTGTAAGGATTGATACAGCCGGCAGGATGATATTGGAAAACGGGGTGCTCGCACAGGCGGGCTGAGAGTAAGCAGCAGCTTTAACCCAGAACCTGATTTGGATAATGCCAACGTAGGGAGATAATGGAACGCAAGTGTGTTTTTTTGTGTGCAGGAATCTTTGGTTGGGTTCCTGCATTTTTTATGTAATAGGAAACTTCGTTTCCATTACATAAAAAACGCTCTGCGAGGATCGCACTGCGGCGGATAAGAAACATGTCGCATATTGCGACCCACCGCAGGCGGAGAATCTCGCAGGCGAGATTCTAAATAAATAACAGAGGCAAACAGCATGAACATCACAAGAGAACAGTTAAAATTATACGCTGTCACAGACCGCAGCTGGCTTGGCAGCGAGACATTATACGAGCAGGTAGAGAAAGCGTTAAAAGGCGGCGTGACCTTAGTGCAGCTTCGGGAGAAAACTCTCGATGAGGCTGCTTTTGAGAAAGAAGGACAGGAATTATTAGAACTTTGTCATCATTATAACGTACCGCTTATCATCAATGACAACGTGGAACTTGCAAAGAAAATCCATGCGGATGGTGTCCACATCGGACAGTCTGATATGGAGTTAAAAAATGCACGAGAGCTTCTTGGAGCAGATAAGATTATCGGCGTGACAGCAAAAACGATAGAGCAGGCGAAAGCAGCAGAAGCTGCAGGAGCAGATTATCTTGGAAGTGGAGCAGTTTTTGGAACAAGCACGAAAACAGATGCAAAACCGATGGAATTAGATTTATTTCAGAAAATCTGTGAGAGTGTAACAATTCCGGTTGTTGCGATCGGAGGGATCAATGCCAGCGGCAGATTGGGGGCACCACCTTAGGTCGCTATACAAAATTAATGCAAAAGAAGGATTTTTCTTCGGAAAAACAAGGAGGATTTTATGTTTACAGCATTAACAATCGCTGGAAGTGATTCTAGTGGAGGCGCCGGCATCCAGGCAGATATTAAGACTATGACCGCAAACCGCGTTTACGCGATGAGTGCGATCACGGCTTTGACTGCCCAGAATACGACCGGCGTAACAGATATTGTGGAGGTAACTCCAAAGTTTTTGGCAGAGCAGCTGGATAGTATTTTTACGGATATCAATCCGGATGCAATTAAGACCGGGATGGTTTCATCAAGTGAACTGATCGAGACGATTGCGGACAAACTGACAGAATACCACGCAAAAAACATTGTAGTGGATCCTGTTATGGTGGCTACCAGCGGAGCAAGACTTATCAGCGAGGAAGCCATTGGAACATTGAAAAGTAAATTATTGCCTCTGGCAACTGTTATCACTCCAAATATCCCGGAAGCAGAAGTGCTTTCAGAGATGGAAATCAAAACAGAAGCAGATATGGAAAAAGCAGCAGAGACCATCTGTAACACCTTAGGTTGTGCAGTTTTATTAAAGGGTGGACATCAGTTAAATGATGCCAATGATCTTCTTTTCCAGAAAGGGAAAGAGCCGGTATGGTTCCACGGAAAAAGAATTGACAATCCAAATACCCATGGAACAGGCTGTACCTTATCTTCCGCAATTGCATCAAATCTTGCAAAAGGAAGAGACTTGGAAACTTCTGTCAAGTATGCGAAAAACTATATTTCCGGTGCACTAGCCGATATGCTTGACCTTGGAAAAGGAAGCGGTCCTATGAATCATGCATTTGCAATCGAAGGAGAATATGAAAGATGAGTGAAAAAAGAACTTCCGTTTTTTCAAACGGTTTAATCTGGTTTGGGGCAGGAGTGTCTTTAGCTGAGATCCTGACCGGTACCTATTTCGCACCACTTGGTTTTGGAAGAGCAATGGCAGCAATTCTGCTGGGACACCTGATCGGCGGACTCATGATGTTTGCCGCAGGAATGATCGGGGCAAAAGAGCGGAAAAGTGCCATGGAAACTGTAAAAATGAGTTTCGGTGAGAAGGGAAGCCTTCTCTTTGCGGTATTAAACGTGCTGCAGCTTGTCGGCTGGACTGCTATCATGATCTATGATGGTGCACTCGCAGCAGACGGTCTGTTACATAGCGGCATATGGATCTGGGCGATTGTGATCGGAATTTTGATCATCGTGTGGATCTTTATCGGACTGACCAATCTTGGAAAGTTAAATACCGTTGCAATGACCGCACTTTTTGTATTGTCACTGGTACTTTTTAAGGTGATCTTCTTTAATACAGATTTTGTAATGCCGATCGCAGTAAGTGACGATATGATGACTTTTGGGGCTGCGGTAGAGCTTGCAGTCGCAATGCCTCTTTCCTGGTTACCGCTTATCAGCGATTATACGAGAGAAGCAGAAAAACCATTCGCAGCAACCTTTACAAGTGTACTCGTATACAGCGTAGTCAGCATTTTTATGTACGTGATCGGTATGGGAGCCGCTATTTTTACCGGCGAATATGATATCGCACAGATTATGGTAAAGACAGGTCTTGGCGTTGTGGGATTACTGATCATTGTATTCTCAACCGTTACAACGACGTTCTTAGATGCTTATTCCGCAGGAGTTTCCTGTGTTTCCATTTCTTCTAAAATTCAGGAGAAATGGGCAGCAATCATTGTTACAGTGATCGGAACGATCGCAGCGATCGTTTATCCAATGGATAATATTACAAACTTCTTATATCTGATCGGATCTGTTTTTGCTCCGATGATCGCAGTGCAGATTGCAGATTACTTCATTTTGAAGAAAGCGGATTCTGAAAAGAATGCTTTCCAGTGGCGTAATCTGATCGTATGGCTTGCCGGATTTATTATTTACCGCATGTTAATGCACGTAGATACTCCGCTTGGAAATACTCTGCCGGATATGGTGATCACAGTCGTTCTCTGCCTGATTGTGGAAAAGGTTGCAGAAGCAGTACAGAAAAAATAGAAACCGTCAGAGAAAAGCACAGACTGAATAAATTCGATTGAGATCTGTATACAAAGTGATTGATATTTGTACAAAGC